>CBINCZ010000214.1:0-5038 GCA_966249295.1 uncultured Gemmatimonadales bacterium | reverse complement strand
CCGGCCGCTCTGGCTGTACGGCACCGCGCCCGTGGCAATCGAGGCAGGGGATGCGGTGGCGGGATTGCCACCCCGGGGGATGAGCAACGGCGACCTGCCGCTGGCGTCGGTGCTCATGCACGTGGAAGGGCTCGACCGCTACGCCCCGGGCGCCCAGCGTGTGGTGGAAGTGGAAGCGCGGGTCATCGCCGATGCGCTGGTGCAGCCGCTGGTGGTGCTGACGACGAGCCGGCCCGAGGAGTGGCCTTTGTAAGGCGTAAGGCGTAAGGCGTAAGGGGTCGCGGGTCTCGGGTCGCGAGTCGATCCCCACGCCCTAAGCCTTACGCCTTACGCCTTACGCCTTACGCCTTACCTCCCCACCACCGTAAACCGCTCTTCCCGTCGGTCATCGTTCCCGGCAGCGTCGCTCACCGTGACGCGCAGGGTGTACGTTCCAGGACTCAGTTTTTCGAGTGAGACGTCGCGATGCAGGCCGACGCCGGAGGGGCCGGCCCGGTCCTGGAAACGGAGCTTGATCGCGCCTGCACCACCGCCGAAGATCTTCCCCAGCAACCCGCCACCGCCCTTTCCCTTCCTGACCTCGATTTGCGTGGTGTAGCCGGCACCCTGCGCAATCCCGTAAACTTCGTAGTACACCTGCAGTGTGTCCGTCGGGGTATAGAGACCCAGCGGATTGAACAGCACGGAATCCCCTGTCGATTCCGATTTCCAGGCGAGGTGGGCCATGCCCGAGCCCAGCGCCAGGTCGCTCAGCCGGGGCCTGGTTGCCGAGACCGGTGCGACTCGTACCGTGTCGAGTGGTGTGACCAGCCCTGCATCGGCACCCTGCTCCACCGAAACCCGGTAGGAGAGGTCGCCGGGCGGCACGTTCACGTCCACCCGTCCCAGCAGGTGTTCGCGCGGCGGCACCATGGAGGCGGAGACGAACTGGCGTGTCGTATCCAGGGACGCGACCACGCTGCCGCTGCTGTCCATGGCGGCAAAGCGAAGCCGAACAGAGTAGAGATAGCCGCGGGCAATGCGCACCGGCTGGAGACTCTCGCCCCGGATGCCGTAGGCGATCTGCACCAGCGGGCCATGCCTGTCGTGACCGACCGCGAGTACGTGAACTTCGGCATCGAGGTCACGGGCAAAGTGGAGCGCATAACTGTCGGTGGTCGTACCGACCCGGATGCTCTCGCGGCCCAGCCGCCGCTCCTCGGCGCGATACCGCTCCCCGCTGGCCTCGCCCACGCCCTGCAGGCGGGAGTAGAGGGGCGACAGCTTCTGGCGGGAGGTGAGCAGCTCATCGGCCTCGCTGCCGATCTGGCTGCTGCGGGCACCCAGCAGTACGGCGTTGCTGAAGCCAAGGACGTCGAACAGGCTCTCCACCAGCTTGTAGTCCTGCACGTCCTCCCGGGCAATGAAGTGGAAGATGAGGTCCCCTTCGGGACGGCTGTAGCGCCAGGACTCGTTGGGCTCGACGCCCGGCGCATTGTAGAACGCGCGGGCCGTGGGTGCACCGTGGCGGATGTAGATCACACCGCGATCGTCGAACTCCTTGCTGCCCGATCGGTACCGCTCCACGATGTCGTAATGCCGCTTGGTGGAGGCGAGGAAGAAGTTGCGGCGGGCGTAGAAGTAGCGACGGTAGTGCTCCGCCAGGCGCGCGCCGGGAGTGCGGAGCGAGCGCTCGTCACGCGATGTCCAGAAGTGCCGCAGCAACGCGGCGCGGGCGCTGCCCTCCACCGCGTCGAACTTGCGGAGCAGGCTGTCGGGTGCGATCAGCGCGAAATCACGGCGATACCCGGCGACTGCGGCGGAATCGTCGAACCGTGCGCCTTCGTAGTAAGCCAGCTGCCCCGCGAGGTCGCCGAGCATCAGCCGGGTGCGGGCAATCTCGAGCAGGCCGAGCGCCCGGTCGTCGCCGAATGCCGCATACTGCCGGAAGGCCGCAAGGGCGCTGTCCGCATCACCGATCTCCCGCTCCACCCGGCCCCGTGCGAGAAGGACGTCGGGATGCAGCGTGGCGCTGGTGCCCGCCGCGCGCCGCAGGGCATCGAGCGCCACGTTCAGCTTGATGTTCACCCGCTGCTGCAGGGCGGTGTTGGCCAGCTCCACCAGCCCCTTGGCGAAGGACGGATCGACTTCAGCGGACTTGGCAAATGCGATGGCCGAACGGGAAAGCGCGTCCTTTCCAAACATTTGCTGGAGGCCGGCCACGACCGACACGCGCGAGTCGCCGATCCCATACTCCGCGAGACCCATTCCATACCAGGGGTAGGGCCACTCAGGCTCGAGATCGATGCTCCACTGGAACTCGGACGCCGCGTCCTCGAAGTGGTTCTGCCCACTCAATTCACCCAGTCGCAGCGCGATGAAGCCCAGCCGCAGGTGCAACAGGGTGCTGTCGCGATGGACCTTGGCCGATTCGATCAGGCCGCGTTCCATCCGAAGCAGCATGGTGGTGTCGGAGACGGCGGCGAGGGAATCCTGGAACTGTTGCAACGCGGCACGCTGCTGGGACGACTGGGCATATGCCGGGACGAGCGGCACGAATCCGAGCGCCGCTACAATGGCAAGTTGGGCAAGAACACGACCTGACATGACACGATCCATCAGCGGGTACTCTGGAGACGCCGGGAGAGGCGCCGGGTGCACGGAAGCGTCGAGCGTCTGGCGCTCAGCGCTTGACCCTTGACTCTCGACGCTGCTTCAGGAACAGCTCGACCCCGCGGAACACACCCTTCGCATAGAGCGCCTGGCCCTGCTCCGACCGCAGCGCGGCTTCCTGCTCCGGCAGCATGATGAACAGCCCTTCCGTCAGGATCGCCGGCATCCACGTCGGGCGCACCAGCGCCAGGTCGCCGCGAGCATACCCGAGATCCCGCACACGTAGCGCCTTGACCAGTTCGGCATCGACCGCCCTGGCGAGCGGGATGCTGCGGGGGTGGTTGTAAAACACGCTGGTGCCGTTGTTGGTAAACGGATTCACGCCATCGGGCAGCGCATTGTTGTGGATCGAGATTAGCAAGTCGGCGCCGATCGAATCCGCGAGCCGGGTGCGCGGGTACAGGTCCACCGCGCTGTCGCTGCTGCGGGTCATCACCACCCGCGCGCCCGCCTCCACCAGCAAGTCACGCAGCTTCAGGCCAATGCCAAGATTGGGCACCGGTTCGAAGAGTCCCGTGGGCCCGGTTGCTCCGACCGGCGGGTGCCCCGGATCCACCACGACCAGGAGGTTTCGCAGGGGATGCCCGGCATCGATGATCGGCGGCCGGTGAATCTCGAGCAGCATGTCGCCGTGGTCGTAGCGCACCCGATAACCCCACACAGGCAGCGACAGGCTGACCGAGAGCACTACACCGCGCGGATCGTCCTGGCTCCAGGCAATGGCAGTCACCAGTGAATCGTCAGACGGCCCGTAGCGGACCCAGTTGGCGTCACTCACCGCACCATACAGGACGAGATCGAGCCGCTGTCCGGACTCAATGACCTGGAACGGGATGCGATCGCTCAGCGGGATCCGCAGCGTCACGCTGGCGCTGTCCGAGCTGAGCGTGAGCGAGCCAACCACCGGGTGCGGTGCCGGCACGCCGTGCAGCACCGTGGCCTCGGCCGCGGGAACCCACGCGTGTATGCCCGGCGCAAGGGCGAGCCGCAGGTCACCGCCAAGACGCGCGTCGGCCCAGGCATGCGTGCCGGCCGGCCAGAACCAGGTGTAGGTACCACCGCGAACCGCGCGCGCCACCGTGATGGCATCGGTAGTGCCGGACCCCGATGGATCGTCGTTGAGCTCCACCATGCCCAGCGTAGTGTCGGCGATGCGCAGCTCCATGGGCCAGGCCATGCGTACTGTGTCGGTGCCGTTCACCGCCTGCAGGACCCAGGAGGAATCGCCGGCCAGGTGCTCACGCGGTCGCAGGCGGCCCTGGTAGCGATCAGAGACTGGCGAGCGACGCAGATTGGCAGTGTCACGATCGAAGGCCCGAATGCCCTCATCCACGTCCGTCAGCCGGGGGTCCGGCACCAGCTGGGCAAGCAGGGTGTCACCAGCCCACAGTGACAGGCTCGAACCGGAGGCGGCGCGGAGCGCGAGCGGCAGCCATTCGCCCGCCGGCCACCATACCTGGCCGCGAGGTGACAACGACGTCGTGTCCACCCAGACGGCACCTGGCGGCGGCACGAAACGTCGAGGCCGTCGGACCGTACGGGTGACGCTAGTGGTATTACCGTCGGCCTCGGCGACGACGACGAACGGCATGATTGTGTCGGCCGGAAGCGGCACCCAGGCGAGCCAGGCACCGTTGGGCCAGACCTTGACCGGTGTCCCGTTGACCGTCAACGTGGCTCGTCCGGTGCCAGTGGAGCCGAACAGGAAGGTGGAATCGCGTGCGGCGATGGTCGCGCCTTCGCCCGGATAGCGAACCACGAGGTCCAGCGGACCGCTGACCGAGTCCATGCCGGGAAGCCCGGACGCGGCGACTGGCACCGCCGCTACATTGGCCACCGGTGCGGGATTGGCGGCGGGCCGGGTTGGCGCGCAGCCGATGAGGCCCAGGATGACGATGACAGCGGCAGGTCGCAGCATGGGTCCAAACTACATGCGGACCAGAGCTTACGCCAAAGCAATACGTTGACGCTCATCCCGCTGATTCCTAGATTCCGCGGGCCCGCGTTGCGACCGGCCGCCAACACGACGAAAGGCGCCATGGAGATGCACAGCTGCCCAGGGAAAGCCGGCGTGACAGCGGCCGCGGCATTCGCCATCCTGGTGAGCGGATGCGGCGACGGCCGACCTGCAGCGGACCATCCCGCGGCAGACCACGCCGCCGCGGACACCGATCGCATGGACACCGTCGCAACCGATTCCCTGCCCGTTTCGCCGGCTGATTCCGATTCCAGCACCCAGCGCGACACCAGCCGCCGTGGCACGCCCATCGGCGACCCCGGTGCCGTGCCGAGGCCCGACGTACGGCTCCCGCGGCCCTCCGCCGACTCCCCGTCCGGTGAGCGCTCATGAGTGCTGCCGTGCACGTCTCCGTCTTCGCCAAGACGG
>CBINCZ010000213.1:0-5046 GCA_966249295.1 uncultured Gemmatimonadales bacterium | reverse complement strand
TGAAGCAGACGAACGGGGATTTTCGGAAGCCGGTGTGAATCCGGCGCGGCCCCGCCACTGTAACGGGCAGCTTGCCTCGAGCCATCACGCCACTGGGAAACCGGGAAGGCGGCTGGGGGTGCCCGGAGCCAGGAGACCTCTCCGTTCGTGCCACCTGTCAGACCCTCGGGGGAGGGTCGGGTGGGCCGAACGGACCCGCGCGCTTGCTCGCGTTCTGATTTTGCCCATTGCCGGCCCTCCGGGAATGGGCAATTTGACTTTCAGGGCTCTACTTCGGCGGCTGACTGCCGCGCTACTGCTCGCTGCGGTTGCGTGTGCCGGCAGGGACGAGAGGCACGAGACACGAAATGCGAGTCCCGGGTCCCGCGTCCCACGTCTTGTCGTTGACGACGCCGGCGATACCATCCGCCTTGCGCATCCCGCCCGTCGGGTCGTCTCGCTCATTCCTGCCACGACTGAACTGCTCTTTGCCATCGGTGCAGGCGACCTGGTCGTCGGCCGCACTGTCTGGTGCGAGTATCCGCCCGAAGCCCAGGTCGTGCCCGCTGTGGGTGACGGCATGCTGCCCAACATCGAGGCGGTCGTCGCGCGGCAACCTGATCTCGTGGTGCTGTACCTCTCGAGCCAGAATGCCCAGGCCGCCGAGAAGCTGCGTCAACTCGGGATCGCTGCGCTGCAGGTCCGGACCGACCGGCTGGCCGACGTGCCAAGAGTCGGACGGCTGCTCGGGCGGCTTACCGGTCACGAGGCCGGCGCCGACTCGATGGCGCGTGCATTCACCGACTCGCTCAGCGCCGCCACCATGCCGGCGCAGGATCACCCCGTGCGGGCCTTCGTGCTGGTGTGGGCCGATCCGCCGATGACGGTAGGCGCAGGCAGTTACCTCACCGAGCTGGTCGAGCGTGCCGGTGGCGAGAACATCTATCGCGACCTGCCCGCCTCATCCGGCCAGATCAGTGTCGAGTCCGCCGTGAAGCGGAATCCCGACGTGGTCCTGGTGCTGGGCAAGTCGACGCCCGCGTTTGCGAACCGGCCCGAATGGCAGGCGGTGCCGGCCGTGCGTGAGCGTCGCTTTGTCTTTGCCGACGGCACTGAGTTCGGCCAGCCCAGCCCCCGCGCACCCTCGGCCATCCGTTTCCTGACGACGCAGTTCAGGGCGCTGCAGCCTGCGAGTACGGCTCCGTGAACGCTCGACGCCTCGTGCTGCTCTCGCTCGCGGCGCTCGTGGTCATGGGGCTCGGCGTCGCCGTCGGCTCGGTATCGCTCTCGCCGGCAGAATTGCTGGCCGGGCTGCGCGGTTCGGGCAGCACCAACAGCCTCATTCTCTGGCAGCTCCGGGTGCCGCGTGTCCTCCTTGCCTTCCTGGTGGGCGGCGGGCTCGGTGTGACTGGTGTTGCCCTGCAGGCGCTGGTCCGCAACCCGCTAGCGGATCCCTATCTGCTCGGCCTCTCCGGAGGCGCAGGGTTGGGGGCCGTGGCGGCCATCGCGCTCAACAGCGGTGCCGCCTGGGCCGTGCCGCTGGCCGCCTTCGCCGGGGCGCTCGCCGCAGTGGCGCTGGTGTATCGCCTGGCGGTGGTGAGTGGCCGCCGGCTGGATCCCCGTGTGCTGCTGCTGGCGGGCGTCGTGGTGGGTGCCTTCGCAGGTGCCATCATGAGCGCCATCATCGTGCTCTCCGATGCCCCCCGCCTCCGGAACGCCATTGTGTGGCTCCTCGGCGGGTTGGGATCGGCCTCGTGGGACGCACTTCTCCTCCTCGCGGCGTACTCGGTCGTGCCACTTGCCGTCTTGTGGTATGTGGCGCGCCAGCTCGACCTGCTCGCACTTGGCGACGAAACGGCGGCGCACCTGGGCGCTGATCCGGAGCGCCTCAAGCGGATCGTCTACCTGGCCGCATCCCTGCTGACAGCGGCGAGCGTCGCCACCTGTGGCATCATCGGGTTTGTGGGACTCGTCATTCCGCACGCGGTGCGCCGAGCCTGGACGCCGCTTCACCGTGTGCTGGTGCCGGCGAGCTTCCTCGCCGGCGGAGCCTTCCTGGTGCTGGCCGACACGCTGGCGCGCACGGTCATGCGCCCCCTGGAGCTCCCGGTCGGGGTGGTGACCGCGCTGGTGGGTGTGCCCCTCTTCGCGCTGCTGCTCCGCCGGACCCTTACGCCATGATTCGCGCGCACGACGTGACACTGCGCTACCCGGGCGCACCGGCCCCTGCGGTAATGGGCGTTTCGATCGAGGTGAAGCCCCGGACGCTCACGGCGGTCGCGGGCCCGAACGGGAGCGGCAAGTCCACGCTGGTGCGTGCGCTCACCGGCCTGCTGCCGCTGGAGCAGGGCCGGATCACCATCGATGGCCGCCCGCTGGAGCAGTGGCGGCGGTCCGACCTCGCACGCGCCGTGGGCGTGGTGGGCCAGCGGGAAGAGCCGGTCTTCCCCCTGCGCGTGCGCGAGACGGTGATGCTGGGGCGGTACACACACCTGCGGCCACTCGAAGCGGAGGGCGCGCGTGACCGGGACGCGGTCGAACGTGCACTCGTGCGGTGTGACGTGGCTCATCTGGCGGAACGCCGCTCAGATCAGTTGTCAGGCGGGGAGTGGCAGCGGGTCCGGCTCGCCCGCGCCCTTGCGGCCGAACCGCAGGCACTCCTGCTCGATGAGCCCACCACCTCGCTCGACGTGCGGCACGAGATGGAACTGTTCGAGCTGGTCTCCAGCCTCGCACGCGACGGACTCGCCGCGCTGGTCGTCACCCATGGGCTCAATCTCGCCGCCCGCTTCTGCGATGACATGTTGCTGCTGGACCGGGGCCGGCCGGTCGCAGCCGGCACGCCGGCGCAGGTGCTGCGGCCCGACGTGCTCTCCACCGTATTCCAGTGGCCGGTCGCGGTCACGACCTGGTCCGACGGGGCGCCACAGGTGGTGCCACTCCGCCGCGAAGAAACAACGCAGTGAAACAGAGAGAAACTCACCGAGCAGGGGACAACATGAATCGCTGGACCATTCGAGGCATGGCGCTCATCGGGCTGGTTGGGCTTCCGATCGCCTCCCTCGGCGCGCAGCAGGATTCTGGCGTGGTTGAGCTGCCCGATATCGTGGTATCCGAGAGCCGGGTCCCCATCCCGGCCAACGCCGTGACCGCGGCAGTCACCGTCCTCTCCGGCGATGAGTTGCGTCAGCGCGGGCTCTTGCGAGTACAGGACGCATTGCGGGAAGTGCCGAGCGCCGCCGTGGTCGAGCCGGGCTCCTTTGGCGCGGTGACGTCGCTCTTCATTCGTGGCGGCGAGAGCGACTACGTCAAGGTGCTGGTGGATGGTGTGCCGGTGAACGAGCCGGGCGGAGCATTCAACTTTGCCGGTCTCACGCTCGATGATGTCGAGCGGATCGAGATCGTTCGCGGCCCGGCCAGCGTCACCTACGGCTCGGATGCGATGACGGGCGTGGTCCGGATCGTCACGCGTCAGGGGCGGGGGCGCACCCACGGGAGTGCGGCTGTCGAATCCGGCACCTTTGGCTCGGTGCGCGGCCGGGCCGATGCCAGCGGCGCGTCGGGGAAGCTCGCCTGGTCGCTCGGTGGATCGTCGTCGACCACGGACGGCACCTACGACTTCAACAACCGATTTCGTAATTCGGAGGGAACCGGCCGGCTGGTCTGGCGGCCAGATGGCCGGAGTGACATCTCCGCCACCGCCCGCTATGGCTGGAACACCTTCCATTTCCCGACTGATGGCTCAGGTATTCCGTCGGACAGCAACCAGTTCTCGCGCGCTCGCACCCTGGCACTGGGGCTGGATGGAGGCCGGCATTTGTCATCGCACCTCGAGCTGCGCGGTGCGGCGGCGTATGCCCGTAATCGGAGCTTCTTCGACGACACGCCGGATGGCGCATGGGACACTACCGGGTTTGGCTATGCGTCGTCCAGCGAGGCGGGGTCGACCCGCTGGAATTTCGACGGGCGTGCCATCATTCGCCCCACACTTACCAGCATGGTCTCTGCCGGCGCGCAATTCGAGCGGCAACTGCTAACGGCGGAGGCCTCGTACACATCGAATTTTGGTGACGGCTCCAGCACCGAGAGTGACCCGCCGTTCGACCAGTCGCGCAACGACGTGGCGGCCTACCTCGAAGCGCGCGCCGAAGTAGTGCCGGGGCTTATCGTAACGGGCGGCGGCCGGCTGGACGACGATGAAGCGTTCGGCAGCTACGCCACCTGGCGCGCCGGGGTCCGGCTGGGGCTGCCCAGAGGCTTTGCCCTGAGGGCGGCGGCAGGCACCGGCTTCAAGGCACCGACCTTCGCCGAGAACTCTGCCCATTCGCCGTTCGAGGTTGGCAATCGTGACCTCGACCCCGAGCGCTCACGCAGCTGGGAAGTGGGACTCGAGCACGATCTCGGTAACGGGACACTTCACACCGCAGTTGCCTGGTACGACCAGCGGTTCCGCAACCTGATCCAATTTGTGAGTGCGGCGCCCGGTGAGCCGACCTACCAGAACCTGGGCGCAGCCCTGGCGCGCGGCATCGAGGCCACGGCAACTGCCAGAGTCAATCCGCTCCTCTCGCTCGGCGGGTCGTGGAGCTGGCTGGACACCCGTGTCACCGATGCGGGAGCCAGCAGCTCGCCGGGATTTGCCTTGGGCGACCGGCTGCTGCGCCGGCCAGCCAATACGCTGCGCTTCTGGGGTAGTGCGTCGCCTGTCGCGCGCGTCCACCTGGGGGCGGAGCTGCTGTATACAGGCAGTCGGGACGACGTGGACTTCAGCAGCTTTCCCTCGGCGCGGGTGACACTGCCGTCGTACACCCTCCTGAATGCGTCGGTCAACCTGACGGTGATTGGCGGCGCTGATCGGACGCCCGAAGTGGCACTCACTGCCCGGGGCGAGAACCTGTTCGACACGGACTATGACGTGATCGCGGGATTCCCGGGCCGGGGACGGACGGTGATGGTGGGGGCGAGGGTGGAGTGGTAGGAGGCCTAGGGCCTAAGGCTCAAGGCTTAAGGCTTAAGGCTTAGGGCTTAAGGCTTACGGCTTAGGCCTTATGCCTTACGCCTTATGCC
>CBINCZ010000212.1:0-5074 GCA_966249295.1 uncultured Gemmatimonadales bacterium | reverse complement strand
TCGATTCGTCCGATGCGTCGCCGGTGCGAACGCCCTCCGGCGATTGGTTCGCAATGGGATCACCGACGGGATCGTCGTTCTCGTTCTCAGGCTTCGAGGCCGTAGGACGAATGGACTCGGAAGCCGATGTACTGCTGTTCATGATGAGCGCCTTGATGTAGGGCGGGATGGCCCGCAGTCCTCTGGCAAACCCAACTCCGCGCGAATTACGACGTGGGCCCAGTTCGACAGGTAAGGGAGCCCGCTAACGCGTAAACGCATGGAGAACTTGCCGACCGGCGTGCTTGAAATGCCTGCGGCCCCACAAGCGTTCAGTACCGGAAGCGCGTCCCCCGCGTCGCGGGTTATGGGGCTGAGCACCACCTAACCGGAGCTGCGGCGCTGGACCGAGGGCAGTCGCATGCAGCACGCCTGATCTTGGCGCTCGAGAAGCACGCCGGTTCGCATGTGGGAACCAGTGGCGGGCGAACTCTTGAACGGCAGCCTTCCTAACGTGTGCGTCGAAAGGGAGCACAGCATCGAACGGGGCGCAGGCTTCGTTCTCTGGCGAGGCGTTCGATTCGGCGTAGGCCCGGCCATCCGAATTCCTCCGGCTGTCCGGGGCCATTGGTGAGCCGAAACAGGGAGGAGGCCTTCTTCCAGCGGTTCCCGGCGCTGATCCGACGTCTTTTCACCATAGATTGCCGCGGCCATTGTTGTTCGACCAGCCAGGCGCCGACTACGCCGACTACGCCGACTATCGAGGGGCGCTTACCTGTTGCACTGAATTACCCGAGCCGGGTTTCAGCAGGCGGACGTACTCGGCTTTCACCACTGCGTAGCACTCACAGGTGCGTTGCTCGAGACCGGCACGGTCGAGCACCCGGATATGTCCACGGCGGTAACTTATCAGCCCAGCATCTTGAAGATTGCCTGCCGCCTGGGTGACGCCCTCTCTCCGCACCCCGAGCATGTTGGCGATGAGGTCCTGCGTCATGACAAGATCGTTGCCGTGGAGCCGGTCCAGGCTCAGGAGCAGCCAGCGGCAAAGCTGCTGATCCAAGGAGTGATGCCGATTGCAGACCGCCGTCTGGGACATCTGCGTGAGCAGAGCCTGCGTATAGCGGAGCAGAAGGTGCATCACGTTCCCCGCTCGGTTGAATTCCGCGAGCATGAAGTCGGATCGTAGCCGCAGCAGTTCCCCCGCGCTTTGCACCACGCCGCGGCTGGGAGTAGTCTGACCGCCCATAAAGAGCGACACACCCAGCACGCCCTCATAACCCACAACGGAGATTTCCGCGGAGCCGCCGTCCTCGAGTACGTAAAGAAGAGACACGATGGACGTCGTAGGGAAGTAGACGTGGGACAGGTGACCTCCCGATTCGTAGATCACCTGACCGAGCGGCGCCTGCACCGCTTCCAGATTTGGAAGCCATCGCGACAACTCTTCCTCCGAAAGTGCGGCAAGGAGTTCGTTCTGGCGCGCAAGTTCTGTCGACACCATCGGCGGGCCTTCGAATGTTGGTTGGAGATCCGACGACAGCCGGTACACGAAGAAGAGGCTGGATCGACGTCTTGCGGCTAGGTTCGTTGTCGCACCGACGCCTCCACGGGAACGGCGCAGGCTAGAGCAGCAGCGGGCGCGGTTGTTGCGGCCTGAGCCTAACCGAGCCGCCTCCGCACCATATAGCTTCCTCGAACGACATCCGCAATGTCCGTGCATCACCACTGCAGCGACGAAGCCCAAAAGCCCGAGCAAACGAAGTTGCCCTCCCCCTGCACTGGCCGGCGTCGCCACACCCAAGCCGAGCACGTCTCTCAATGTGAGCCAGCCATAGATCCAGAGCGTCCTCTTGCAACAGATTTAATGGCTTCTTGGCCGCATGCAACTGACCAGCGCCATGATCTATCTGGGTATCGGCTGGGTGCTCGGCCCGGGTGTACTCGATATATTCCGCCCCGATCCGTTCTCCCGTTCCGAGCTGCTCCTGCGATCGGCGGAGCTGGGCTTGGCGATATCGCTTTTTGCGGTCGGGCTAAGGCTGGGTGTACCGTTCTTCGATCGCCTTTGGCGGCTCCCTTTAAGACTGGCGTTCCTGTCGTTAGCGGTCATGGTGGGACTGACCGCGATTGTGGGCGTGGTCCTTCTGCAGATGCCGCTCGGGGCGGCGATTCTGCTGGGGGCCATCCTCGCTCCGACCGATCCCGTGCTGGCGTCCAGCGTGCATACCGACGCGGGAAAAGACCCGGAGCGCGTCGGCTTCAGTCTGGCCGCTGAGGGGGCGCTCAATGATGCCGCAGCGCTTCCGTTTGTGATTCTTGGCCTGGCCGTACTGCGGGCTACCGGCGACCGGGCGATTTGGCATTTTGATTGGCTTCAGTGGACAGCCGTCGATCTGATCTGGACGCCGGTGGCCGGCGTCGCAATCGGGGGAAGTTTTGGCGCCCTCATGGGCTGGGCCGTGGTGTTTCTGCGGAGCCGGTATCGGCAGGCCATTGGCCTGGACGCCTTCATCGGACTGGGGCTCATCGGCGTCGCTTACGGCGCGGCACTGTATGTGTCAGCCTCCGGCTTTCTTGCCGTTCTGGCTGCGGGCATCGCGTTCGGAAGGGGCGCTGAGCAGCCGCGCCGACGGGAACAAGCCCTCGGCGGGCATGCCGACGTCTCGGGACATCCCTATGAGGCCGTTGCGACGCACTCTCATCACGCGAGCGCGACAATGAAGGAATCTGTTGGGCGTTTCAACGATCAACTCGAGAAGGTTGCCGAGATGGGCCTCATCATCTTGGTCGGCGCCATGCTGCCTTTCGTGCCGCTGTCGCCGCTGATCATCGGCGCCATCGCATTGAGTCTGCTCCTTCTGCGGCCCGTCTCAGTTGCTGTGGCGATTGTCGGAGAGCAGCTTACCTGGCGGCAGCACATCATGTTGGGATGGTTCGGGATTCGCGGGGTGGGTTCCGTGTACTACTTGCTGTACGTGCTGAGCCAGGGCGTACCTGGCGACGTAGCTGCATTGCTTGCTGGCGTGACGCTCTGGACGGTTGCCTTTTCCATCACGCTTCATGGTCTTTCCACGCGCGCGATGACGACGCGCCACGTCGGCGCACCGTGACCAGAGGACCCGCCGAACGACGTGTATTCGATGGCTCTGCCGTGTTTGTTACCACACAGACATCACCGCTCAGAAGGAGGACGCTGTGATTGTCGGTCGGTCGCTAATCACGGAGCATCCCTCATGAACGCTCTTCTCCTCTTTTCTGTTGTCCCGCTCGGAGTGCTGGGTGCCGTGCTCATCGCCGAGGGGGCCATCGGTTGGGGCATATCACTCTGGCTGGTCGCAGTCGTCTTGAGCCAGGCAACGTTCGTCGCCGACGTTTGGGCTGAGTACAGGAGCCAAAAGGCCTCGGGCCTATCGATACTTGCCGCGCTTGTCACCTGCATCCGGCGCACCACCTAAAGCGAGGCAACCGTGAACAATCAACGACGGGCTGCTCCGCCGAATCCTCCCCTCTCGTCGGACGAGGTAGCTGAAGACGCATTCACCACCGATGGCGGAAGGCCGGCCCACGTCCCAAAGGACAGCGCGAAACTGATCCCGAAAGATTCCCGTCGCAAACGCGAGAAGAAGTCGAAGGCTTGCCATGTGTG
Organism: uncultured Gemmatimonadales bacterium; assembly: GCA_966249295.1. Lineage (GTDB taxonomy): Bacteria > Gemmatimonadota > Gemmatimonadetes > Gemmatimonadales > GWC2-71-9 > CAMLHP01. The sequence goes on along the minus strand of CBINCZ010000212.1, from coordinate 1,446 downwards.
AGGCGATCCTCGTCCCGATTGACGGGAGCCGATCATCAGACGCCGGACTCGCGTATGCCCTACGGTTGGCCGGCGCGATGAAGGCACGCCTCGTTCTCTTGAACGTGATCGATGTCGAACCACTGTTTCTCCAGACGGCTGGAGACTTCCAGGAGCACCGGCAAAGCCTTCGAGACTATGGGCAGGAGCTGCTCGCCAAAGCAGCATTGGAAGCTCAGCGGCAGGGTGTCCAGGTCTCCTTTTTCATGCATGAGACGGTTGAATCCAACGCTGCGTCCATCATCGTTGCGCAGGCCGTCGCCCAGCATTGTGGTCTGATCGTTTTGGGAACGCATGGCCGGCGCAATCCCAGCAAACTGCTGCTTGGCGGGGATGCCCAGTTGGTGCTGCGGGACAGCGCTGTACCCGTACTGTTCGTGCGATCGATACCTCCTCATGAGGCGTCACCCCGGAGTACCAGATAGCTCCCATCGGCACGCCGGTGGAGATGTCGCTGGCAACCCGGCTCGTCCATGCGCTCCAGGCTATACCCCGTGTGACATCCGCCTTGAGAGGCGGGCGAATCGCAAGCGGTCGGGCCCGGCAATCGCGCGTGGGTGGCGCATCCTGTTCAAGGACGGCGGCAACCCGCTTTCGCGTGTGGGTGCCCATCAAGCCGCCTCCCCCGGAACCGTCCCAGGGGTGAATATCCGTCGGACAGCCCGTCGCGTGTCCCGCAAAGCGGCGCGTAGGCGTCCATCTGCAAGCACGCATCCACGAACCCATGGAGGTGAGGATGGAACTCGATACGGTGTCGTACTTGTTTCAGGGCCCTCAGGCTCACAATAGCCGCACAACGCCGCTGAGTGGTCGGCCGAAAGACCGGTCGCGAGCGCCAGAGTTCCGCCAGAAGCGGTCTTCCTAGTAAACGTCCGGCATCATGAGGTTGAACTTTGATTTTGCAGAGGCAGCAGAGGCATTCGCATGCTTCGCAAAGCCATCGGCCTACATTCAAGCCGACCTCTATGAGCCCGAGCGCGATGAGTACGAGCAAATGCTCGGTGGCAAAGCGCGCGAGGAGCTCGTCGCCGCCGACTTTGGGATGTTGATTGCCGCCGAATCCTGACCCACCGACCGCACTGATTTCCGTTCAAACCTGACCCACGTATGAACCCTAGCCTGCCGCAACTTGCGGCAGGAGCATTGGAGTGATTGACGTGGCGACACTAAGTGTCAGCCACTACCTCTTCGAGGTTGAGTTCTGCAACCCGGCCTCGGGCTGGGAGAAGGGCCAAATCGAGAAGAACGTGCGCGATGCCAGGCACCGGCTCTGGCAGCCGGTGCCGGCCTTCCCCTCGCTGGATGCGCTCAACGTCTGGCTGGAGGAGCGCTGCAAGGCGCTGTGGGCCGATATCTCACACGGCAAGCTGCCCGGCACCGTGCACGACGCCTGGCAGGACGAGCGAC
>CBINCZ010000211.1:0-5089 GCA_966249295.1 uncultured Gemmatimonadales bacterium | reverse complement strand
GTTCGGCTCGCACGCCGCACTCGAGGTGGATGGCGGCATAGACACGGAAACCATCGCCGGGGCCTATGCCGCCGGCGCCGATACTTTTGTCGCCGGGACGGCGGTGTTCCGCCAACCCGACATTACCCAGGCCGTGCGGGACCTGCGCGCGGCGTGCAGCGTGAAGGTGTGACGCAATGAGCAACTCTGCCCGTCAATGGCTCGTCGTTGGCCTGGTGCTCGCCGGTCTCGGCATCGGCGCCTGGGTCCTCACCCATGTGGGACAGGAAACGGCGAGTGTGGAGGTCGGTGCCAAGGCGCCCGACATCAGGGTCGTGAACCTCGCCAGCGGCGATACCGTGAACCTCAGCGACCAGTACAAGGGCAAGGTGACCCTGCTCAACATCTGGGCCACCTGGTGCGTGCCGTGCCGACAGGAAATGCCGTCCATGCAGAAGGCCTACGCCCGGCTCAAGGACGACGGGTTTACCATCGCCGCTGTGAGCATCGATGAGGGCGGCCCCGAGGGCGTACTCGCGTTCGCGCGGGAATACGGGCTCACGTTCGACATCCTGCACGACCGCAGCGGCCGGATCACCACTCTTTACCAGACCACCGGCGTGCCGGAGAGCTTCCTGCTCGACAAGGACGGCGTGATCATCAAGCGCGTCATCGGCCCGCATGACTGGTCATCTCCCGCCAATGTCGCGCTTATCGAGCGCCTGCTCGGCAAGGTCCGGCCCGCTCCCGCCGATTCGGTGGTAGTGAGCCCTGAGGAGCGGAGCTGAACCGGGTTCTCGGTCTCGAGACATCGTGCGACGAGACCTCGGCTGCCGTGCTGGACTACGGCGACGACAGACGTCCCGATCTCCGCAGTCTGGTCATTCTCTCCCAGGACATTCACGCGGTCTTCGGCGGGGTGGTGCCGGAACTCGCGAGCCGGGCCCACCTCGAGGCCATCGGTCCGGTAGTGCGCCGCGCGCTGGAACAGGCCGGCACCTCTCTGGATGAGATAGACGGAATTGCCGTCACCGCTGGCCCGGGTCTCGTGGGTGCACTGCTGGTGGGACTGATGTACGGCAAGACCCTGGCGTGGAGCCGGGAGATCCCGCTCATCGGCGTGAATCACCTGGAAGGGCACATCTTCGCGCCCGCGCTGGAAGATCCCGACCTCAAGCCACCTTTTGTAGCGCTGCTGGTGAGCGGCGGCCATACACTGCTGCTCGACGTCATGGACTGGGGACACTACCGGCTGGTGGGACGTACGCTGGATGACGCCGCCGGCGAGGCATTCGACAAGGTGGCCAAGCTGCTGGGACTGGAATACCCCGGCGGCCCCGTCATCGAACGGCTCGCCGCTGAAGGCAGTGCCGGCCGTTTCAATTTTCCGCGCCCGATGCTCGCCGAGCTGGGGAGCGACGGACCTAATCGCTACAACTTCTCGTTCAGCGGGCTCAAGACCGCGGTCAGGCGTGCGGTGCAGCAGAGCGACGACCTCGAGCGGGACCGCGCCGACCTGGCGCGCGGGTTCCAGGACGCCGCGATCGACGTGCTGGTGGCCAAGACCGCAGCACTGGTGGACGAAGTGGGATACAATGCCGCCATTATTGGTGGTGGTGTTGCCTGCAACCGTGCGCTCGCCGACGCGCTCCGCCGCACGCTGGCGGGAGCGGCGCGGGTGAGCATAGCTTCCCCTCGGCTCAACACCGACAACGCGGCGATGATTGCCGCGGCAGGCGGGTGGCGCCTGGCGAGGGGCGATCGCAGTGACCTCGCACTCGAGCCGCGCGACGACCTGCCGATTCCCGGACTCTCAGACGGGGCCTCCCGCGCATGACCGTATATCCGTTCATTATCCACCTCGGTCCCCTGCCGATCACCGGCTACGGCCTGATGATGATGGTCGGCTTCCTCATGGGGGGCTGGCTCATCACCCAGGAACTCCGGCGCCGGCAGCTCCGCGAGGAGTATTCCGCGGACATCGTGCTGGCGGCGCTGGTGGGTGGCGTGGTGGGCGCCAAGCTCTGGTATTTCGTGCTCACCGGCAATCCGGCGACCCTGCTCGACCGCGGGGGACTGGTGTGGTACGGCGGGTTTATCGGCGGTGCGCTGGCGGTGATCCTGAACGGCTGGCGGCGGCGGGTCCCGCTCCGCTGGACCATGCAGCTCGCCGCACCAGCGCTCGCCGCGGCCTACGCGTTGGGCCGGGTGGGCTGTTTCCTCATCAATGACGATTATGGCCGGCCCACCTCGCTTCCGTGGGCAGTCAAGTTCCCGCAGGGATATCCGCCGTCCACGGCGGGCAATCTTGCGCACCTGGGGATCGCGAGCCCACCGGGCACCGACCCCACCACGGTGCTCGCGGTGCATCCGACCCAGCTTTACGAAGTGGCAATCATGCTGGTGGCGTTTGCGTTTCTATGGAAGTGGCGCAAGCTGGCGCATCCGGCTGGGTGGCTCTTTGGTGCCTATCTGGTCTGGGCCGGTGCGGAGCGGTTTTTCGTGGAGATCTTCCGGGCCAAGGATGACCGGTTCTTCGGGCCATTTACGATTGCACAGTTTGTAAGCGTCGCGCTGGTACTGCTCGGCATAGCGCTGCTCGCCAGGTGGCGACGAGGCGAAAATCCCGATCCTGGCCCCTGGCTCCGGGCCGTCAACAACCAGACGTCGTCAAAATGATTGACAGCGCGTCAAGTCATTCAATGGCAAACACTTGACGCAATCCATAAATTTCCGTTCATTTTCTTTCCACTTTCTACCGCTGTGCGACCTGCCGGGGAATTTTCGTAAGTCATTGTACGACATACGACTTACGACTTGCGACCGAAATGGCACACCCGTTGCTTTATAAAGAAGCGACAGCAGGACATCAGGAAAAAGTGGTAGGTCGAAGAAGGGTGGAGCGGACACTTCGGTCCGTCTCCGTATACTCAGGGGGCGATCTACCACTCCTCGTACCGAGAGCTCGCCAGCGATGGCGGGCTTTTGGTTTTGGGGCAGTCAAGAGTTGAGAGTTGAGAGTTGAGAGTTATGAGTTGAGAGCGCAGTCACCCTGAGCGCAGCGAAGGGGCCGATCCTTGGTCAAGGCGTCGGCCCCTTCGTTTGCGTGGTGCTTTGACTCTCAACTCTCAACTCTTTACTCTCAACTCTTGACTCTCAACTGCCCTTCTCCGCGCCGAGTCTCTCCCGCAACCTCTCCAGCTCCGCCCGCGCTTCCGCGAGGTCCGTATCCACCCGCTCGAGTGAGCGAATCAGGTCGCTCGACTCCTTGTCACCTTCGACCGGCAGCACTGCTTCCTGCGCCTGCGCGCGCCGCTCGCGGGCGGGCACCACCAGGAAGATCCAGCAGAGCGCAATCAGTGCGAGTCCCAGGAGGACGCCCTGCGCGATCATCGTCTCCACCGTGGGATAGATGCCGAGGGGGGAGAAGTGCGGTGCGCCGGGCACGTAGGTAATGGGCAGCACCCGTCCCGCCTGCAGCTCGGCGATGCCCTTGCCCGCAAAGATGAACGCCATCAGGTAGAGGAAAATGCTGGTGGCGCCGAAGAACGGCTTGAGCGGGAGGCGGATGCCGAAACGGTTGATGGCGATGTAGACGGCCACAAGCGCGGCGATGCCGGCAACAATTCCCAGCGCCAGCGGTGCCGCGTCGCCGATACCGCCTGAGGCGAACAGCGCCTTGTAGAAGAGAATGGTCTCGAAGCCCTCGCGATAGACGGCCAGGAACGCCGCCGATGCGAGTGCCAGCGCCGACCCGCTGGTCACTGCGCTCTGCACCCGGCTCTTCACGAAGCTGGTCCACTTGGTGACTTCCATCTTGGACAGCAGCCAGTAGCTCACGTAGAAGAGCACCGCCACCGCCACCAGCATGGTGCCGCCTTCCAGCGCTTCCTGGTGTGACGGCGACAGCCGGAAGATGGTCTCGAGCCCGATGGCGGTAAGGATGCTGGCACCGATGGCGGCCGCCACGCCCCAGTGGATTTCCTTCCGGCGGTGTCCCGCCCCGGCGCGGGTGAGGAACGTGAGCAACGCACCCACCACCAGGATGGCCTCGAGCCCCTCGCGCAGCATCAGCAGGAACGACTGGGTGAACAGCGCCGCGGGAGAGCTTCGGTCGGCAAAGACCTGTTCCGCCCGCTCCAGCCGGGCATCCAGCGCCGTCTTGACGCTGGCGACATCGGCGCCGCCCGAGCCGGCGCGCGCACGGAGGTCGGCGAACGCCGCCTCCAGCTCGGCGGCGAGCCCCGGGTCCTTGGCGCGAACAGTCCGTTCCACCTGCTCGAACGTGATGTAGGCGTCGAGCGCGCGAGCCTCGGCGTCATCCAGGTGCCCCGCTGCCGCGAGCGCCACGCTGGAGTCAATCCGCTTCCGCACTTCGGCAAAGACGAGCGACGCCATCTGCGCGCTCTGTCCGGAGGTGCCGGCGGCGCGCACCGCCGCGAGCCGGCTCAGCTCGGCCTGAGTCGGCTCGCCAGTCACACCCAGGTCGGCCAGGATCGTCGCGTCCGACTGACTGGCGGTGGCCTGGAAGCTGGCGAGCGAATCGGGAACGGCACCCTGCGGCTCGGGCAGCCGAAGCAGCGTAGCGTAGACCGCCACGGCCCAGCGATCATCAGCAGTGAGCGCGGTCTCGAAGGACGGCATGGCCGTGCCGGCCACGCCGATCGTCACTCGGCGATAGAAGTCGAGCGGTGAAGCGTCGCGAAGAGCGACGGCGTCGGTGAGGTTGGCGGGCGGCGGATCGAGATCCTTGCCGGCGGCACCGTCGCCACGGCCCAGGTTGCCATGACACGAGGCACAGGCGGCGGTGTAGATCTCCTTGCCGCGAGAGAGGAGCGGCGCCGCCACCGGAATCTCATCCATCGTGATCCCGAACCGCTCGCCGATCCCGTCCGACATGCCGCGGGTGCGGCGAGCCAGCAGGGCCGGGCTCGCGGTGGCGTTGACCAGCGACAGCAGGCTGTCGAGACTCGCCGCTACACGCGTGCGCTCCGGCTCATCGAGTCTGGCGGTGGCCCGCTTCGCCTCTTCCAGGAAGAGCCGGGCTTCATCCACCTCGGCGGCGGCGACGATGCGGCCATTCTCAACGCCGACGGCGTACTCCTGCGCC
>CBINCZ010000210.1:0-5107 GCA_966249295.1 uncultured Gemmatimonadales bacterium | reverse complement strand
GCGGCTCGCACCGTCATGAAGCACCACAAGGAGCATCATCACAAGACCGGCCAGTAACGCTTGCGCTCCTCGCCGTTTGACCGCAGTTTGAGCGGTCATGCGCCCCGCCACCCCCCGGGCGGGGCGTACTTCATCCGGATCCCAACGACATGCGCTCACCCAGAATTCCGTTCCTCGCGGCCGGATGCTGGATCCTTGCGGCGGTACCGCTCGCTGCCCAGCGTCCGTCCGACGGCTACCACTCCTCGGCGGCGCTGGCCTCCGCGCTCAACAGCGCCGCGGGGCGCGCCGTCCAGGTTTCCACCATCGCGACCTCGCCCGGCGGCCTGCCGGTCCAGGCCGTCCGGCTCGGCGCCGGCGATGACGTGGACAGCCGGCCGGCGGTGCTGCTGATTGCCAACGCCTGGGGGCCCCAGGTGGTGGGCAGCGAGATCGCCCTGGGAATAGTGCAGAAGATGAGCGCCGGGTACGGCAAGGATTCCGCCATTACGGCACTGCTCAACCGCAGCACCATCTACGTCATTCCCCGCGCCAATCCCGATGCCGCCGAAGCCTTCTTCCAGAATCCACTGGCGGAGCGAGTGCGGAACGCCAGCAAGTGGGATGACGATCGCGACGCGGCAGTGGATGAGGATGGACCCGAGGACCTCAACGGCGACGGGATTATCGCCATGATGCGGATCAAGGATCCTGCCGGCGAATGGGTCGCCGACTCGGCTGAGCCCGCGCTCATGCGCAAGGCGGAGACGGCCAAGGGCGAGGTGGGCGCCTACCGGGTCTATCTCGAGGGACGCGACAACGACGGCGACAAACAGTGGCAGGAAGACCCGCCGGGTGGCGTGGATATCGGCCGCAGCTTCCCTTACGAATTCCCCCAGTTTGGCGAGGCCACCGGCGCCGGCATGATGTCAGAAGTCGAGACCCGGGCAATTGCCCAGTTCATCGTGGACCATCCCGGCATCGCCGTCATCTACACGCTGGGCCCGCAGGACAACCTGCTCAAGGCGTGGGAAGGAAAGGAACTTCCGAAGGAAGGCACCCGGCCGGGGACGTCAGCTGGCGGACCCCTCAGGGCCATCCTCAAGGAAGACGAGCCCTGGTTTGCCGAAGTCGCGAAGCGATATCGCGACATGACCCACCACGAGAAAGGTCCTGCCTCCGCCTCGCTCGAGGGCGACCCGGTGTCGTGGGGCTATTTCGACATGGGGCGCTGGTCATTCGGCACGCGTCCATGGTGGGTGCCCGACGTGAAGCCGGATTCCGCCGGCGATTCGGCGCATTCGGATTCGGCACATGCTGATTCCGCTCGTACGGCCGGCAGGGGCGGCCCGCGGTCCGGCGCGCGGGCCGGTGGCAAATCCTCATCTGATTCGCTGTCAGCCGAACGCAGCGCGATCGCCTGGCTTCGCGCCAACGAACCCGGCGCGGTGCTCGACTGGACTGCGTTCAAGCACCCCGATTTCCCCAGCCAGGACGTGGAAATCGGCGGTGTGCGGCCATTCGCCATGGTCAATCCGCCCGCCGCAATGATCGATTCTCTTGCCACCACGCAGGCCGAGTTCGTGACCGCACTCGGCGCCATGCTGCCCAGCATTTCACTCCGCAAGCTCAAGACAGAGTCGCTCGGCTCCGGCCTCTTCCGCATCACGGTGGAAGTGGCCAATGGCGGCTACCTCCCCACCAGCTCCAAGGTCGGCGACATGGTACGCATGCCGCGTGCGGTGCGGGTGGAGCTTGATGCAGGCAAGGGGCACGATATTGTGAGTGGCCGGCGCACTCAGCTGCTCGATCCGATCAGCGGCAGTGGTACCGGAGTGGAACTCACCTGGGTGGTGCGCGGTTCGTCCGGCGATCGCATGAGCGTGACGGCGGAAAGTCCCGCCGCCGGCCATGCGTCACTCACCTTCCCCCTGCGCTGAGGAGCGGCCCGATGCGTCTCATCCGTCATTCGCTCATCTGCTCGGCGCTCGTGGCTGGAGCGGTTTCATCGCTCGCCGCGCAGGAGAAGAACCTCGCCGCCGTCGGCGCGCCGAAGAATCCCAAGGTGCAGATCGCCTGGGACCGCTACTACGACAACGCCGGCCTCGGCGCGCTGGCAAAGAAGCTCCAGGCGGCGCACCCGGATCTCTGCCGGGTCAGTTCGATCGGCAAGAGCATCAAGGGGAAGGACCTCTGGCTCATCACCGTCTCGAACTTCAAGGTCGGCGACCCGGACCGAAAGCCGGCCATGTACATCGACGGCAATATCCACTCGAACGAGGTGCAGGGTTCCGAGATAGCGCTCTACACGGCGTGGTACCTCTGCGAGATGGCGGGGCAGGTGCCGGAAGTGGATTCGCTGCTCGCCAATCGCACGTTCTATATCGTGCCGTCCATCAATCCGGACGGCCGCGACAACTTCCTCAATGAACCCAACACGCCGCATTCGCCCCGCAGCGGCCTGGGTGAGCGTGACAACGACGGCGACGGGCTGGTCAACGAGGACGGTTTCGACGATCTCGACGGCGACGGGTTCATCACCATGATGCGCCGGCGCAATCCCAACGGGCAGTGGCTCACATCGCCTGAGGATCCGCGCCTCATGATCCGTGCGCTCCCCGGCCAGCAGGGCGAGTGGGATATTCTCGGCAACGAGGGGATCGACAACGACGGCGACGGCCGGGTGAACGAGGACGGTGAGGGCTACTACGATCCCAACCGCAACTGGCCCTGGCGCTGGCAGCCGAGCTATGTGCAGGGCGGGTCGGACGCCTATCCGCTCTCGCTGCCGGAAACGCGCGCCGTGGTGGATTTCATCACGGCGCATCCCAACATCGCGGGCGCACAGAGCTACCACAACAACGGCGGCATGATCCTGCGGGGGCCGGGCGCGCGCCAGGACGCGTATCGCCCCCAGGACGAACGGGTCTATGACCAGCTGGGCGAGGTGGGCGAGCAGATTCTCCCGGGCTACAAGTACATGATCGTCTGGAAGGACCTGTACATCGTGTGGGGCGGCGAGCTGGACTGGATCTACGGTGCCCGTGGCGCCATCACCTTCAGCAATGAGCTGTGGAGCGAGTTCGGTTACTTCGAGAAGGAGCGGACGCGGGACCGCTACGACCGCGACGAGTATCGCTTTGACCGGCTGCTGCTCCTGGGCGAGGCGTTCGTGCCCTGGCACAAGGTGCAGCACCCGCAGTATGGCGAGGTGGAAGTGGGCGGGTTCAAGAAGCAGTACACCCGCGCCATTCCCGCCTTCCTGCTCCCCGGCGAGGCGCATCGCAACATGGCGTTCACGCTCTACCAGGCGCGGCAGATGCCGCTGGTCCGGGTGGATTCAGTGGCAACCAAGTCACTCGGCGGCGGGCTGACCGAGGTCACTGCCATCATTACCAATGATCGCATCGTGCCCACGCACACCGCGCAGGACATGGAACACAAGATCAGCCGGCCCGATTACATCACCCTCACCGGCCGGAAGGTGATCGCCGGCTTCCGCGTCACCAATCCGCTGCTCAACATCGCCGAGGAACAGAAGCACCACCCGGAACGGATCGAGGTAGAGAACATCCCGGGACGCTCGACGGTGACGGTACGGTGGATCGTCTCCGGCAGCGGTGCCATCGCGATCACGGCGGATTCGGAGAAGGGTGGGGTGGACGTTTGGAAATAAGGCGTAGGGCATAGGGCATAGGTGGCCGCGAGACTCGTGACCCGTGACTCGCGACCCCTACGCTCTACGCCCTACGCCCTACGCCCTACGCCCTACGCCCTACGCCCTACGCCTTATGCCTTATGCCTGATTTTCCTCACCCTCTCCGCATCCGTCACCGCGCGCACGTCATGCTCCAGCACCGGCTTGGTGAGTGAGAGACCGTCGCGGCGCCACTCCATGCCGGAGCCCACGGGGACGGTGCCGCGGATGTGGATTTCACCGACACCCGACACCCGAACCACCTCCGCCACATTTTCCTCGTTGATTCCCCCGCCGGCGATGATGCCGATACGGCCTGCCGCCTGCTCTACCGACGCGGCGATGGCGGTGGCGCCCTCGAGCGCCGTCGCTGCCTGCCCGGCCGTGAGCACGCGCGATACGCCGAGCTCCACCAGTGTCTCCAGTGCCTTCTTCGGGTCACGGCAGGCATCAAACGCCCGGTGAAAGGTGACCGGCAGGGGCGACGCCGCGATCAGCAGCTCGCTCATTACATTGCCTGACACGCTGGCATCGCGCTCCAGGGCACCCGCGACGATGCCTCTCACCCCCAGCCGCTTGGCATGGGCGATATCGCGCAGCATGACAGTGATCTCGCTCGATGTGTAAAGGAAATCGCCGCCGCGCGGCCGGATGATCACGAAGACGGGAATGTTGAGCCGAGCCATGCATTCCTCGATCATGCCGGCACTCGGCGTGGTGCCGCCTTCCACGAGGTTGTCGCACAGCTCGATCCGGTCGGCCCCACCCGCCTCGGCGGCAAGCGCCGAGTGCACGGTGTCGACACAGGCCTCGATGAGGATGTCCGCAGATGAATCCACAGATTAGTCCGCAAGTAGGTCCGCAGATTACGCAGATTTCACAGATTGATCCGGGTCAGTCTGGACGTCCGCTTTCAGGATTGAGAAAACATAACAATGGTTGCTCGCTCGGCGAGGCGGGAGCAGCTCGGCGTCGTAGCAATCTGCGTAATCTGCGGATCCGTCAGCGCCTGCGGGCGATGCAAGCGTCGCCGCTACGGCACTTCCTCGCAATGACGCGCAGGCTAGCCGTCCAACCGTCCAGCCGTCTAGCCGTCTGCCTCCTGCCCGCCCTGTCCGTCCCGCCCGTCCTGTTCGCCCAGACCACCAACGTCGTCGTCGTCATGCTCGACGGCGTCCGCTGGCAGGAGGTCTTCGGCGGCGCCGATTCGATCCTGATCTCGCGGAAGCCCGGCGGCGTGTCGGATACGGCCGGTATCCGCGCCGCCTTCTGGCGCCCGACACCCGACGCTCGGCGCCGGGCGCTGATGCCGTTCCTGTGGGACACTGTGGTCTCCAATGGCCAGATCTACGGCAACGTGTGGCAGGGGAGCGTGGACCATACGGTCAATACGTACTGGTTCTCCTACCCCGGCTACAGCGAGACGCTCAC
>CBINCZ010000209.1:0-5115 GCA_966249295.1 uncultured Gemmatimonadales bacterium | reverse complement strand
GCGGGGAGAGGCGTACCTTGCCATCCCCTCGACCGTGCGCCGGCTCCTGCACGGCAAGGTGGCCGACCGGCTCCTCGCCCGTCAGGCCGAAGGGGAGCCGATGCTCGGCCTCGCCATCGCGTGGCACTGCATGCGCTCGGGCCGGAAGGAGGAGGCGGGGGAACAGCTGATCCGGGGTGGAAACGAAGCGATCGCGCGGAGCGCGCTGGTGGAGGCGGAAACGGCGCTGCGGTCGGGGGTGAAGACGGTGCCGAAGAAATATCAGGGCGACGTCGAGGACCTGCTGCTCTACGTCTTGGTGGACCAAGGCCGGTACACTGAGGCGCGGCAAATGATCCCGGAAGAGATGCTCTCCGGTACTCCAATCACGACAATGCGGTCCGGGCTTCTCACGATCGCGCGTGCGGGGGCGAGCTCGCCGCACTCGATTAACGGCCAGCTGCACGAGCTCCGTTCGTTCATTGCCGGGAATCCGCCTCCCGCACTCGCTCTCCGCGCGCTCGTGGCCGCTGCCCATCTTATTGACTCACTCGGGACGCCCGAGCATCACGACTGGCTACTCGCGAGCATCGACGCATTGCCAGGCGATGGTGAGTGGCACTCTTCCATCTTGCTGTTGAAGGCGCAGGCGCTCTACCACGCCCGCGCACTCACCCAAGCTGAATCCCTCCTCAACCGCTTGGCTGAAGACGACAGCAAGAGCACACGCCCACTCGTTCACGAAGGCAGAATCTCCCTCGGCCTGGGGGTCTGCCTTACCGCCCGCGGCATGTACGCAGAGGCCGATGGGCACTTCGCACGTGCGCAGGCAATCGCGGCGAAAGCGGGCGCAATGACCCTTGAGCGAAACGCCGTGTCCAACCGTGTGCTCTGTCACTTTCGTCTCGGGCGCTATGAGCAAGCACGCAAATTGGCAAGCGGAACCTTCCCATCGGACGGCAGCCAATCCTTCATTCGACATTGGCTTGCAATCCTAGGGATTCGTGCCTGTGTCGAGGCGGAGATGCAGCTCACGGACGAACTGTCGCGTACGATCGTGGCGGGCGACAACCTCACAGCCGGCATGCCAGCCTCCCCAACCTGCGACATGTGGCAGCTAATGGTCGCCGACGCCCTCTATCGGAGCGGCAGCGTGAAGGAAGCCTTACGACGAGCCCAGTCCACGCTTAGGGAAAGCGGCCCTCCTCCTCTGCAGATCGCAGGTCGGATGGCCAGGTGGTCAGGCATTCTCCTCGCCAATCAACCGTCAGAACTGCTGAACGGCATTCTCGCGTCGGCAACCGAGCTTCTTCCCACCGTCGACTGCATCGACAGGCTTGAAATCGCGACGGCCGCCCTGACCACAACGGTCGGGACGGCCGACAATCGAACTTCGTACCTTCAAGTTGTGGAGGAAGCTACACGACAACTTCCAAGAGAGACCGTAACCTACTTGGAGCGATTCCGAGTTTCGCCCGCAGGGACTTCCAGCCCGGCGAAGGCTACCTCAAGACACGCATCCAGCCGCTGACCCGGCGAGGCTCACGGACGACTTCTGGCGCGGCACTATCGGAGAGCCCCCGCACATCCTGTGGCGCGGCGAACATGCTTCTAACGAGCATCGAGCCGAGGGCCACATCGATGATGGCCGGGTCGAACTGGCTCCCCCGGCACCGCTCCAGTTCCCGGACGGTCTCTTCATAGGTCGCCGCCCGCCGATACGGCCGGTCGGTGCGCATCGCATCCACGGTGTCGGCGATGGCGATGATCCGGGCGCCGAGGGGGATCGCATCCCCTGCCAGCCGGTCCGGGTAGCCATTGCCGTCCCAGCGTTCGTGGTGCCCCCGAACCGAATCAAGCACGGTGCCCTTGAATCCACTGATCACACCAACAAGCTCAGCGCTCTTCACAGGGTGCTCCTGCAGGAGCGCCTGCTCCTCGGGCGTCAAGCGCGCCTCCTTGCGCAGCACCGGCGCGAACTTCTCGTGGATCTTGCCGACGTCGTGGAGCAGGGCCGCCGTTGCGATCTGCTCGACCTTTTCATACGGCAGCTTCAGCTCGGCCGCGATCGCCCTGGACATCGCCGACACCCGCACCGAATGGCCGGAGGTGTACGGATCTCGCGCTTCGATGGCTTTCACCATCAGCTCCAGCATCTCCCTGCTCTGCGCTTGGAGCCGGTGGTACATCAAATACACTGACCGCACGACAATGATCGGGCTGACAACGAGAGCAAGTCCAAGTAGCCGGAACTGGCCGTAGGCCCACACCACCAGGAGGGCCACCGAGCTAGCAGCAATATCGTAGGCAAGCGACCCACGGCTGAGCCGGTTCCATACTTCGTTGAAGCTCTTTCCAGAGTCCAACGCAATTACAGTTGCTACGGTTGCCGAATTGACACCGAAATACAGCGTTGCCAACGCGACGAATGCGAGACCGTCGGTTTCAATAGAGTGAAACGGCAAACCGCCGCCTAGCACGACGTACACAGAAGTCGCGGCCACCGTGGCTAGGGTTCGCTGCGCGATGTTGAACAGCCCTTTGAGCAGCGACTTTCGACTGAGTAGCTCTGAAACAGACATGCTGCCAGCCACCATCAGGCCAGCAGCAAAGGGTCCGAAGAGCAGGCCGGCGGCGATTTGGACGATGAATGTCACCGACCCGACCGCGCCCCCGGACAGGCTCACCCCTGCGAGCTCCAGGAACACCGCGAGCGCCCCGAAGCTAAGCAGCGCAGCCACGGGAGCTGACGGCACATCGATCGCCCGCGCACTCCACATCGCGCCGCACGTAGCCAAGGCTACGAGCGCGACAAAAGAGGTGACTTTGACGGGTCGTCGAATACTTGTCATGAAGGAAGAAGGGCCCGGCCCTCGCCAGACTAACCTCGATGGGATATCAACCCCAGTTGAGGCTATCCGTCGCAAACAGCTTGGCGACAAACCCAATCGCCGCCGCGAACCAGCTGATCTGGATGAACATTCGAGCGTCACCTCCTTAAGGTACCGCGCCCAGGGGTTGGGTCACGTTATCAAGGAGCCAGGACTCGCTATGTCCTGACGACGCTCCGCTCGATCAGTTGTCCGCTCGTCTCCGCTAGGCCCTGCACCTACCGAGCGAAGACCGGGGTCCCCTCCGCTTTCCTTTCGTGGTTGAGGCCGGCAGCTATCGGCTATCGGCCATCGGCCATCGGCCATCTGCTATCAGCGATCCCTTGCCAGGTGCCCCGAACTATCGTCGCACATCCGCCCAGCGATTCGTGGCGTCGAGCACGGCGAGCACCGCGCTCCGTTCGGCGCTGTCGCGCACCTCCACCGCCCCCGCCAGCAGCACCGGTTCCCGGCCGCCCAGCCCGGTCACGGCGGCCACCGCGAAGCTCCGGTCGAAGAGCTCCACCACCTTGGCCCCTTCGAGCTCCACCGAGTGGTCGCCCAGGAGCTGGTCCACCACCGCCGCCGCGGCCCGCGCCGCCGCTTCCACCCGCGCCTTGACGGTGTCGGTGCACTCCTCCATCCCCGAGGCGCTCTTCCCCTGGAACGAGAGGGTCACGTGCACCTCCACCCGGTGCTTGCGCCCCGGCGCTACCCGGCACCCCTCGAAGAGCACCGCCCGCTGCAGCGCCCGCTGCTTCACGGCGTCCTGCTCCAGCACGTCGATGGGGCTCACCTCCGCCGTCTGCGCCACGCTGATCTTGCGGTGGTCCACCTTGAGGCCGAGCTGCGCCAGCAGCGCCGACTCGACGTTCCGCACGATCTGCTTGGGACCCACCCCGTGCTTGGCGAGGATGTGCACCTCGCTCACCTCGCCCAGCGGCGTGGTCACCACCCGAGCGCTCAGCACCCCCTCGAGGCTCTGCAACAGCGTCTCCGCTCGGCGCACCCCCCACACATCGGGGTTGCTGGTGCGTCCGGCCTGGTCCTCGTCCCGCAGCGGCGCGTGGGTCATGGTCCCCTTGGTGGATCCAGCGGCCATCAGACATCAGCCATCGGCCATCAGTCATCGGTCGTCGATCGAGCGGGCATGGGCTGCCGCGCGCTCGTTCCCTACTCCCCCGGCTCTGCCACCACCCCCATTCCCGGTGTCGCGCGGGCGATGGTGTTGCGGCCCGCCGCCTTGGCGCGGTACAGCGCCCGGTCGGCCATCTCCATCAGGTCTCCCACGGGCGGGGTCTCGGGATCGAACGCCGCGACGCCGAACGACGCCGTCACCGCCGATGCCGGGAGCCCGAGCCGCGCCCCCACCCCCGCCACGCGCTGGCGGAGCTGCTCCGCCACCCGCTCCGCGCCGGCCGCGTCGGTGCGCGGCAGGAGCGCCACGAATTCGTCGCCACCCCATCGCGACACGAGGTCGCTGGCGCGCACCCCGTCCCGCAACTCCTGCCCCACCGCGCGGAGCACCGCGTTCCCCATCGCGTGGCCCCAGGTGTCGTTCACCTGCTTGAAGCGGTCGAGGTCGAGGAACACCGCCGCGAAGGTCTCGCCGCTCCGCTTGCTCCGCTCCACCTCGTTCTGGAGCCGCGCCACGAACACCCGGTAGCTCGCGAGCCCCGTGAGGCCGTCCACCGCCGCCTCCCGCGCCGCCTCGTCGGCCCGCCGCGCCTGGTAGGGCGCGCACTGCCGCAGCGTGGCCCGCCCGAGCGCCGCCTGCTCCGCGAAGCGCCGGCAGGTGGGGAAACCGCACCCGCCGCAGTCCCAGGGCCGGCCGTTGGGACCCACCCCGATCGCCTCGAGCACCGCGCGCACCTGCCGCTCGTCGAGCGGGCGCTGGCGTGGCCGGATGTCGAACGTGGCCCCGACCGACGCCACCACCCCGTCCTCCACCACCGGGAACCGGCTCCGCGGCGGCTCGGTGGTCTCACACACGCGCCGGCGCCAGAAGAGCTGGTCCTTGGGCCCCGCCAACGGGTGGTCGAGCGCCCCTTCGTGCCCCAGGATGTCCACGAAGCCGACATCGGTGCCGTCGCGCACCGCGCGGGCCAGGGCCGGGAGGGCGTGGAGCCCGCGCACCACCTTGAAGCGCCGCACCTCGGGCTTCCCCACCTCCGCCAGCATCGCGAGGGGCATCCCCCCCGCCGCCGAGAGGTAGCGCCGGCGCTCTTCCGGGATCCGGGTGAAGACGTCCGGCTGCGCCGAGATC
>CBINCZ010000208.1:0-5123 GCA_966249295.1 uncultured Gemmatimonadales bacterium | reverse complement strand
GTGCTTGGGCCCCGACTGGTCCGCCGTGATGAACGGCAGGTTGATGTCGGTCTGCTGGGTGCTCGACAGCTCCATCTTGGCCTTCTCGGCGGCTTCCTTGAGCCGCTGCAGTGCCATGGGATCCTTGGAGAGGTCGATGCCCTGGTCCTTCTTGAATTCCGCCACCAGCCAGTCGATGACACGCTGGTCGAAGTCATCGCCGCCCAAGTGGGTGTCACCGTTGGTGCTCTTCACCTCGAAGACGCCCTCGGCGAGCTCGAGGATGGAGATGTCGTACGTGCCGCCGCCCAGGTCGAAGACGGCGACCTTCTCGTCCTTCTTCTTTTCCAGGCCATACGCCAGCGCCGCGGCGGTCGGCTCGTTAATGATGCGGAGCACCTCGAGGCCGGCGATCTTGCCGGCATCCTTGGTGGCCTGCCGCTGCGCGTCGTTGAAGTAGGCGGGGACGGTAATGACCGCCTTGTCCACCTTGGTGCCGAGATAGTCTTCCGCCGTCTGCTTCATCTTCTGCAGGATCATGGCGGAAATTTCGGGAGGCGTGTAGGTCTTGCCCTGGATCTCGACCGAGGCGAGCCCGTTCTGGCCGGACGCCACCTTGTAGGGCACGAGCTTCATCTCTTCCGTCACTTCGTTCATGCGACGGCCCATGAAGCGCTTGATCGAGAAGATGGTGTTCTTGGGATTGGTGACTGCCTGGCGCTTGGCCACCTGGCCGACCAGCCGCTCGCCATCCTTGGTGAAGGCGACCACGGACGGCGTCGTCCGGCCACCTTCCGCGTTCGGAACAACCACCGGATCGCCGCCTTCCATCACGGCGACACAGGAATTGGTGGTGCCGAGGTCAATGCCGATGATTTTTGAGGCCATGGGGATTCATTGGGTTCAGGTGTTGGTCGTAGGTCATAAGTCGTAGGTCGTGGCTGCGTTACGACCCATGACGTACGACATACGACACTCCTCAGGCAACCGCCATACCGCCAATTTCTGCCAAAATGGCAGTCACGGCCAGCTCTGCAACTCTGTCCAGAGCTCGCGGGAAGCTGACGCCGAGGCGCCGAACCGGGCAGCGAACGCGTCCCGCAGGCGTGGTGCGTGCTTGGCCAGGTACCGGTCCAGATCGGCCATCGCCCCTGCCAGGTATCGGGTCCGGAAAGTGGTCTCGTCCAGCTGGGCGAACCCGGCTCCGCTGAAGAGGCCCGTGGCCAGGACGTCGGGAATGTGCTCCTCCCGCATCCAGGCGGAAAACTCGCGACCGACGTCGGGATTGTCCGTCCGGACGGTGACTTCGTAGGCGAGGAGGTGGGTGTCCATGCTGGATTGTAACGGAAGGCGGCTGGACGGCTAGACGGCTTGACGGCTGGGACCCGATTACAAGAACCAGCCGTCCAACCGTCCAGCCGTCCATCTACCCCATCTCGCCCATCCTGCCCATCTTCCCCCCATTCCCATCCCGAACGGAGAGCCCGATGCTGTTCCTGCTGCTGGCTGCCCTTCAGGCGGATACGGTCCGCTACGACATCAAGTTTCCCAATGCCGTTCACCACGAAGCACAAGTGACCGTCACCTTTCCCGCCACCTCGGGCGACACACTGGCGGTCTGGATGAGCCGGTCCTCACCCGGGCGCTACGCGCTGCACGAGTTTGCCAAGAACGTGTATTCCGTGAGCGCCGAGGACCTGAGTGGGGAGTCGTTGAAGGTGATTCAGCCTGATCCCTACCACTGGCTGGTGGTCTCGATGGGCGGACCGGTCTCTTTCCACTATACACTGTATGGTGACCGGGCGGACGGCACCTACGCCGGGATCGATCGCTCTCACGCGCACCTCAACATGCCGGCGACGTTCGCCTTTGCCCCGGTTCTGGAGAAGGCGCCGATCGCGGTCACGTTCAACGTGCCCGCCGGCAGCAACTGGCGGGTGGCGACGCAGCTTCTCCCCACCAGCGACAGCAGCCGGTTCCTTGCGCCCGACCTGCAGTACTTCATGGACAGCCCCACCGAACTCTCGGACTTCGCGCTCCGCACCTGGACCGTCCCGCGGCCCGACAGCGGGACGTACACCATGCGGCTCGCGCTCCACCACACGGGGACCGACGCCGAGGCGGACGCATATGTCGAGCGGATGAAGAAGGTCGTGGCGGAAGAGATCGGGGTGTTCGGTGAGCCGGCGCCCTATGACAACGGCACCTACACCTTCATTGCCGATTACCTGCCGTGGGCCTCGGGCGACGGGATGGAGCACCGGAACTCAACCGTCATCTCGAGCAGCTCGAGCCTGGCGCGGAACCCGATGGGTCTGCTGAGCACCATGTCCCATGAATTTTTCCATTCCTGGAGCATGGAGCGGATCCGGTCGGCCCAGATCGAGCCGTTCGATTTCCTGCATGCCGATCCCAGCGATGCGCTCTGGTTCGGGGAAGGATTTACCAACTACTTCGATCAGCTCTTCATTCGCCGCGCGGGGCTGTCGGATGACGCGACCTATCTGCGCCGGCTGGCGGGTCAGGTGGACGCCGTCATGCACTCCAATGCGCGGAAGTATCGCACGCCCATGAGCGTGAGCCTGACCGCGCCCTTTGTGGATGCGGCGACGTCGATCGATCCCACCAATTTCGACAACACTTTCCTCTCCTATTACACCTGGGGCGCCGGTGTTGGCACGGCGCTGGACCTCACCATCCGGGGCCGATACCAAGGCAAGTCCCTGGACGGGTTCATGCGACTCATGTGGCAGCGGTTCGGCCGCAACGAGCGGCCGTTCACCGTGAAGATGCCGTACACGGTGGACGACATTCAGCGCACCCTCGGTGAATACCTCGGTGACCCGGCATTCGCCAACGATTTCTTCCGCCGGTATATCCGGGGCAGCGAGATCCCCAACTTCGCGGTGCTGCTGGCGCGTGCCGGTGTGCTGCTGCGGCCGGCGCACCCCACCGAGGCCTGGCTCGGCAGCCCGCGGATGCGCTTCGACAGCGCCGGTGCCCGGGTGCTGGAGGGCACCGAGATCGGCACCCCGCTTTATGACGCAGGCGTGGACCGGGGCGACGTGATCACCAGCCTGGACGGCAAGCCGCTTCACTCCGATGATGCCTGGGATGCCGTTCTATCCGCGCACAAGCCGGGCGACGTCGTACCGATAGAGTTCGAGCAGCGGGGAGAGACCCGGAAGGCGCAGGTCACGTTTGCGTCCAATCCTCGGGTCGAGGCGGTCACGTTCGAATCGGTAGGGCAGCAGCCCTCGGCGGCGGAGAAGGCGTTCCGCGACGCGTGGCTGGGCAGCAAAGCCGGACAGGCGGACAGGCGGACAGGCGGACAGTGAGACCGGCAGTCGCCACTGCGGACGCGAGACGCGAGACGCGAGACGCGGGACGTGGACGAGGGCGGGCGAACTGCGTCGCCAGAGGGCGCGTCAGTGAGCGGCAGCCCGAATTTCGGACCTGACACTTGGAGCGAACTGCAGCGCCCGGCGGCTAGGCGGTTCGCGAGCGACAGGCGAGTTACATCACGCATCGCCTGTCGCCTTACCCGCAGTCGAGGAGCGAAGGCATGCACCTGAAATCCGGCTTGGTCACTCTTCTGGTGCTGGGCGGGTTGTCGCCTGCGGTGCTAGGGGCGCAAGGTCGGTCTGACAAGGCCAAGCCCGAGTCCACGACCG
The DNA here is from genome assembly GCA_966249295.1 of uncultured Gemmatimonadales bacterium. Taxonomy (GTDB): domain Bacteria; phylum Gemmatimonadota; class Gemmatimonadetes; order Gemmatimonadales; family GWC2-71-9; genus CAMLHP01. The sequence goes on along the minus strand of CBINCZ010000208.1, from coordinate 1,470 downwards.
CGCTCGCGGCCGACAACGATTCGCTCAAGCTCGACGAGATCGCCAACCGGCCCGTCGTGGTGACGCACCACAGCATGCAGCTGAATGGCAGGCGACTCGACTACACCGCGACCACCGGAATGCTGACGATCCGGAACGAGAAGTCCGGCGCGCCCGAAGGCTACATGTTCTTTGTCGCCTACGATCGCGACGGCATCACTGATCCGGCCAGGCGCCCGATCACGTTCGTCTTCAACGGCGGCCCGGGATCATCCACCGTGTGGCTCCACATGGGAGCGTTCGGCCCCAAGCGGGTGAAATTGCTGCCCGATGGCGGTCTTCCGGCTCCGCCCTATGGGTACGAGGACAACCCCTACACCCTGCTCGACCAGAGCGACCTCGTCTTCATCGATCCCGTGGGCACCGGCTACAGCCGGGCGGCCACGCCCAAGCTGGGCGAGAAGTTCTGGGGGGTGAACGAGGATATCGCTGCCATGGGTGAGTTCATCCGGTTCTACCTGAGCCGCTACGAACGCTGGGCGTCACCCAAGTACCTCGCGGGCGAGAGCTACGGTACCACCCGTGCCGCCGGCCTGTCGGGCTATCTCGCGGACGAAGGAATCGCGTTCAACGGCATCACGCTGATTTCGACCATCCTCGACTTCAACCTGGATGACGGCGACAACGCCGCCATCTACTACCTGCCGTCGTACACGGCCATCGCGTGGTACCACAAGCGGCTGCCCGCCGACCTGCAGGCGCAGACGCTGGACCAGGTAACTGCGGCGGCCGAGGCGTGGGCTGGCACCGGCTACCGGCTGGCGCTGGCGAAGGGCAGCCAGCTGACTGCCGCACAGCGGCAGGCCGTGGTGGACACGCTGTCACGATTTACCGGCCTCCCGAACGACGTCATTGACCAGAACAACCTGCGCATCTCCCTGGGACTCTTTGACACGGAGCTGCTGCGCGACCAGCGCAAGACCGTGGGACGACTGGACGGTCGCTTCACCTCGTTCAGCATGAACAACGGCGCCCAGCGGCCCGCGTTCGACCCCAGCATGTCGAACATCCGGCTGTCGTATACGCCGGTGCTGAACGACTACGTGCGCCGGGAACTGGGCTTCAAGGACGACATGCGCTACTACATCCTCGGCGGCGGTCTCGATGGCTGGAAGCCCCAGCGCCAGGGCTCGGCGACCGACGTGACCCCGTCACTCGAGGCCGCCTTCGCCAAGAATCCGTTCATGAAATTGTTCGTGGCGATGGGCTACTACGACACGGCGACGCCGTACTATGCGGTCGAGTACACGATCGACCATCTGGCCATCAGCCCCGACGCCCGCGCGAACATCACGACGGGCTACTACGCAGCAGGCCACATGGTGTACATCGATGATCCGTCCATGAAGCAGTTCCGGGCGGATCTGGGGAAGTGGATGGAATGACAGGATGGGCAGGATGGGCAGGATGGGCGAGATGGACAGGTGACGC
>CBINCZ010000207.1:0-5185 GCA_966249295.1 uncultured Gemmatimonadales bacterium | reverse complement strand
CGCCGCCCAGGGCATCCACCTCGCGCGCAACCGTCCCCTTGGCAATCCCGCCGATGGCAGGATTGCACGACATCTGCCCGATGGTCTCGATGCTCTGGGTGATGAGGAGCGTGCGCGCACCCATCCGCGCCGCGAGGCACGCGGCCTCCGTGCCGGCATGCCCGCCACCGATGACGAGGACGTGGTAGGGAGTGGTCATGGGAGGGAAGATAGTGCGTGACGTGACGTCGTAGGGGCGGGTCTAAGACCCGCCCCTACGATCCGTCGTACCGCGACCCGCCCCTACGACGTCACGTCACGCCCTGATCCACTTCATCGCATCCGCCCACGTCGCCTTCTTCCCGTACTTCAATATCCCGAACCGGTAGATCCGCCCGGCCAGCGCGGTCATGATCAGCAGCCCGGCGACCATCGCCGCAATTGACAGCAGCACCTCCCACCACGCGATGGCCGCAAACGAGAACCGCACCGGGGTCACGAACGGCGCGAAGAAGGGCACATATGTGAGCACGTGCGCTGTCGAGCCGTTGGGCTCGCTCAAGAGCGAGAACATGATGAACAACCCGGCGGCCACGAAGACCGTCACCGGCATCTGGGCCTGCTGCGCGTCCTGGGTGGAATTGCACATCGAGCCCACCGCGGCGTACGCCGAAGCGTAGAACAGGAACCCCAGGATAAAGAAGAGCAGGAACACCACCAGCAGCCCCGGCGACACCGTCGGGATCGCCAGCGACGCCACCGCACTGGGCGACGCGCCCACCAGTGCGGCGATCTGGTTCTTGAACGAGGTCAGCAATGTCGCCGTGCCCACCCAGATTCCCAGCTGCAGCAACCCCGTCGCGCCGACGCCAAGCACCTTGCCAAGGAGGAGCTGGAAGGGGGAAAGACTGGAGATCAGCACCTCGATGATGCGGGACGACTTCTCTTCCACCACCGAGTTCATCACCTGGATGCCGTAGAGCAGCAGCGCGATGTAGAGAATGAACGACATCGCGTAGGCCAGGATGAATGACGCCTCGCCACTCTCTTCCGTCAGCCGACCCTCGCTCACCTTGAGCGTCTTGAGGTCCACCGGCCGCATCACGCCCATCACCAGCTGCGGATCCAGTCCCGAGTGCTGCAGCCGGCCGCCGATCACCAGCGAGCGCAGGCTCCGCTCCAGTCGGCTCATGTCGCTCGGGCTGCCCACGTTGACGCCGAGGTAGCGGATCATCCCCTGGCCCAGCGCCGAATCAGTGATGACCAGGATGCCATCGAGCGAGGTGCTGCCAAGGTGCCGCACGCCGGTGCGGGCCACCAGCGAATCACGCACCTCCGGCAGGCGCTCCGGTGTTGTCGGCACCCAGACGGCGTCATACCGAGGGTCGGCGCGCTTCACCGTGTCGCGCATCTCGCTGTTGAGCCGCTGGGCCACCAGCTCGCCAAATCCGTCCTGCACCGCGTCGAGCACCGCGATCTTCTTGGGCGCGCCGCCATTGCCCGACAGCAGGATCGGCATGGCGAACATCAGGATCATGATGATGGGGCCGATGATGGTGCTGATCAGGAAGGCGCGCGACCGCACCCGGGTCACGAACTCCCGGCGGATGACGGCGAGGATCTTATGCATTCACGACCTCCTCGCTCCGCATCGCGGTCGCTGCCTCGGCGCCGACCTTTGAGATGAAGATCGACTCGAGCGACGGGTCCTCCACCCCGAACTCGGCGATGCCGGCGCCGCCTTCCACCAGCGCCCGCAGCAGCGCATCAGGGGCCGCACCGGGCGCGAGCTCCGCCTCCCACTCGGCGCCACGGTCCTGCAGTGACAGCGCCCAGCGCCGGTCGGCGAGGATTTTCCGGGCCACATCCTGCCCGCTGGTAACCCCGAGGCGCAGGTGCCGGGTGCCCGCCTCCCGTTTCACCTCACGCACCGCGCCATCCACCACTTTCTCGCCCCGCGCGATGATCACGATCCGGTCGCAGAGCTGCTCCGCCTGCTCCATGATGTGGGTGGAGAACAGGACGGTCCGCCCCTGTCGGGCGATCTCCACCACCGCGTCTTTCATCACACGACTGTTGACCGGGTCGAGGCCGCTGAACGGCTCGTCCAGCACCACCAGCTCCGGCTCGTGCAGCAGCGTGCCGATGAACTGGACCTTCTGCTGCATACCCTTGGAAAGCTCCTCCACCGGCTTGTCAGCCCACTGCTCGAGGCCCAGCCGCTCGATCCAGGAAAGGGCACGCCGGCGCGCGTCTGCACCCGGAAGTCCCTTGATCTCGCCAAAAAAAATGAGGTGCTGGAGCACCTTCATCTTCTTGTAGAGCCCTCGTTCTTCCGGCAGGAACCCGATCCGGGGAGCCAGCTCCCGGCTGGCCGGTTGGCCCAGTACGGTGATGCTGCCGTCATCGGGCGTGATCACGTTCATGATCATGCGGATCGTCGTGCTCTTGCCGGCGCCGTTAGGGCCCAGCAGGCCGAAGATCCCGCCCTGGGGCACCTCGAACCTCAGGTCGCGCACGGCGACATGGCCCTCGAAGCGTTTGGTGACGTGGGAGATGGAGATGACGGGCATGAAAATGGTCGCAGGTCGCAGGTCACAAGTCGTGAGATGATAGTTGTCCGGCGTCAACTTATTCCGAAAATCGAAGCCCACAACCCGCCATCACCCGCCCAGTGACCAGCGACCAGCGACCAGCGACCCCCCCACGACCGACGACTTACGACTCCAAGCGCCCCACATCCACCACCTCGTCCCCCGGCACGACCAGCGCCCGCTCGTCCACCTTCACCCCGAACTTCCGCTGGCGTTCCAGCCACTCCTCGAGCGGCAGCCCGTTGCCGGGGTCGTGGATGCCGACGTCCTTGAGCACGACGCCTCGCTCGTTCCGCTCGTGAAAGCGGCCGACGTAGGTCTTCCCGCTGGCGCCGGTGACCACCACCGTCACGCCATGGAGTTCCTGCCGGTTGGTATGAAAGATGTGACCCGTCACGTTCAGGCCGTGGCGCCGCAGTACTTCTCGAACGCCTGCGCCAGGTTGTCGGCGATGACCTGGGGGCTCCGGCCCTCGATCTGGTGGCGATGGACGAAGTGCACCACTTCGCCATCCCGGATCAGCGCCATCGAGGGCGACGACGGCTGGTAGTCGGAGAAATACTGCCGAGCCCGGGCGGTGGCCTCGGTGTCCTGGCCGGCAAAGACCGTAACGATCCGGTCCGGCTTCACGCCGTGCTTGAGCGCCAGCGACAGCCCGGGACGGGCCATGCCGGCAGCGCAACCGCAGACCGAGTTGACGAACACCAGTGGGGTGCCGCGCACGTCGCCCAGCGCCGCGTCCACTTCGGCTGGGGTCTTGAGTTCCTCAGCGCCCATCTGCCGCATCTCCGCACGCATCGGGGCCACCAGCTGTTCGGGGTAAGGCATGTACTTCACTCCAGTTCCAGGACAGTTGATCCAGGCCGATAGGCCTATTCAGTAGAAATGGTGGTGTCGCGCGACTCGAGCGCCGCCTTGAGGGTGTGCCAGGAGAGACTGGCGCACTTCACCCGCACCGGAAACTCCACCACGCCCTTGAACACGGCGAGCTTGCCGAGTGTTTCCGGGGCGACGGCCTCGCCGGTCACGAGATCGTGAAACCGGGTGAACAGCTCCAGCGCCTCTGCCCGCGTCTTGCCCTTGACCGCGCTGGTCATGAGCGACGCGCTGGCCTTGCTGATGGCGCAGCCGGAGCCCTCGAACTTCACCGCTTCAATGCGATCGTCGTCGCCCAGCCGGAGCCAGACCGACAGCTCGTCACCGCACAGGGGGTTCTTTCCCTCGGCGTGACGGTTGGCGTCCGGCAATCGGCCGAAGTTGCGCGGGGCCCGGTTATGGTCGAGGATGACGCTCTGGTACAGCTCGTTCATGTCGGCCATCAGCCGAACAGCTCCCGCGCCTTGCCCAGCGCCGCCACCAGCGCATCAGCATCGCGCTCGGTGTTGTAGACCGCAAAGGACGCGCGCGCCGTGGCCGGCACCCCCATCCGCTTCATGAGCGGCTGGGCGCAGTGATGGCCGGCGCGGATGCAGACGCCCTCGCTGTCGAGCACGGTGCCGATGTCGTGCGGGTGGATGCCGTCCATCACGAAGCTCAGCACCGACGCCTTGAGCAGCGCCGTGCCGATGACACGTAGCCCCCGCACTCCAACTATCCGCTCCGTGGCGTACGCCAGCAGCTGATGCTCATGCTCGGCGATCCGGTCCCGCCCGATCAGCTCGATATAGTCCACCGCGGCACCGAACCCCACCGCACCCGCGATGTTGGGGGTGCCCGCCTCGAACTTGGCCGGCAGCGGCGCCCAGGTGGAGCCGGAGAAGCTCACGGTATGGATCATGTCACCGCCGCCCTGATAGGGCGGCATGGCATCCAGCAGCGCTTCCCGCCCATACAGCACGCCGACCCCGGTGGGACCCAGCATCTTGTGGCTGGAACAGGCGTAGAAGTCGGCGCCCAGGGCCTGGACATCCACCGGCAGGTGGGGCGCCGCCTGGGCACCGTCCACCACCAGCACCGCGCCGGCTGCATGCGCCAGGTCGGCGATGCGCCGCACCGGGTTGATAGTGCCGAGCGCGTTGGAGACGTGTGCCACGGCAACGATCTTCGTCCCGTCGGTGACCAGCGACCCGAACCGCTCCAGGTCGATCTCGCCGCTGTCGGTGATGGGCGCGGGGCGCACAATAGCCCCCGTCTGCTCCGCCACCAGCTGCCACGGCACGATGTTGGAGTGGTGCTCCATCTCGGTGAGCAGGATCTCGTCGCCCGGCGTGAGACGGGGGCGCGCCCAGCTCTGGGCCACGAGGTTGATGCTCTCGGTGGTGCCGCGGGTGAAGATCACTTCGTGGGCGTGGGCAGCGCCGAGGTAGGCCGCGAGCTTCTCGCGGGCCAGGTCGTAGCGGCGGGTAGCCTCCGCGCTCAGCGCGTAAACTCCGCGATGGATATTGGCGTTGGTCGTCTCGTAGAACTCGCGCTCGGCGTCGAGCACGGCGCGCGGCTTCTGGCTGGAGGCAGCGCTGTCGAGGTACACCAGCCGCCGCCCGTGCATCGTCGTGGCCAGGATAGGGAAGTCCCGGCGAATGGCCTCGACGTCGAGGCGCGGCGGGGCGGCCGTGGTGGTCACGTTACTCCAGCGAGCCCAGCCGCTCGAGCAGGAGACGGTCCAGCTCGTCACG
>CBINCZ010000206.1:0-5190 GCA_966249295.1 uncultured Gemmatimonadales bacterium | reverse complement strand
GTTGCACGACCTCGCGGGCAAGCGGCTGGGCGTGCCGGTGTACCGGCTCTGGGGCCTGGATCCGGCGGCAGCACCACGCTCCACCTTCACCATCGGCCTCGACACTCCGGAAAAGATCCGCACCAAGATCCGTGAAGCGGCGGAATATCCGGTCCTCAAGATCAAGCTGGGCGGCGACCGGGACATCGAAATTCTCGAGACGATCCGCGGCGAGACCGATCGCGAGCTGCGCGTGGATGCCAATTGCGGCTGGACGGTGAAGCACGCGCTGCAGATGCTGCCGGTGCTCGAGGAGTTCAAGGTGACGGTGCTGGAACAGCCGCTGGTCCCACATGACCTCGAGGGCCTCGGCCTCATCCGCCATAAGGCGACCATTCCGGTGATCGCCGACGAGAGCTGCAAGGTCGCCGCCGACATTCCCGCCCTGGTGGGCAAGGTGGACGGCATCAATATCAAGTTGGCCAAGTGCGGAAGCCTGCGCGAGGCGCTGCGGATGATCGCCACGGCGCGCGCCCACCACATGATGGTCATGGTCGGCTGCATGATTGAGAGCTCCATCGGGATCACCTCCGCCGCGCACTTCACGCCGCTGGTGGATATCGTGGACCTCGATGGCGCCGCCCTCCTGGCCAACGACCCCTTCACCGGTGCGAGCATTGCCGGCGGGCAGGTGAAACTCCCCTTGGGACCCGGCCTCGGCCTTGGGCGGCGATGACCGGGCGACTTGCCCGCATCCAGCTCCCGCTTCCGCTCGACAGCCCCTACACCTATCGTCTCCCCGGTGAGCTGGCCGACCGGGCGGTAGTCGGCATGCGCGCCAGCGTGCCGCTCCGCCGTCGCACGCTGATCGGCATCATCACCGAGCTGGATGCCGACCCGTCCTCGCACGAGCCCAAGGACGTCGTTGCGTTGCCCGACGAGGACGCGGCCCTCTCACCCGCGCTTATCGAGCTGGGCTGCTGGATGGCGCGCTACTACGGCGCGCCGCTCGGGCTGGCGATGCGCGCGCTCCTGCCCGGGGCGCTCTGGGGGAGCGACAGTGCCGCGCGGCGGGACGAACGTGTCGTCACGCTGGCCGACGAGCGGCCCACCCTGCTCGAGCGCGACAAGCTCTTCCGCCGCCGTCCAAGACAGCGCGCACTGTTTGAGGCACTCGAAGCGCTGGGCGGTGCCTCCGAAGTCACCCACCTGCGCGACCAGCTGGGATTCAGCGACGCGTTGATCAAGTCGCTGGTGTCGAACGGGTACGCCCGATTTGTCCGGAGCGCCCTCTTCCGGGACCCCTTCGCCGGGATGCCGGAGACGCCCCTCCCACCCTCGTTCACGCCTGCACAGCGTGCCGCGCTCGCCTCGCTCGCGGAGGTGCCCCCAGGCGGCACGGCCCTTCTGTATGGCGTTACCGGCAGCGGAAAGACCCTGGTCTACCTGGAGGCGGCGCGACTTGCGGTCCACGCGGGCCGCAGTGCCATCGTGCTGGTGCCCGAGATCGGGCTGACCCCGCAGACGGTGAGCCGCTTCCGGGGTGCCTTCGGTGACCAGGTGGCCGTGCTGCACAGCGGCCTCTCCGATGGTGAGCGTGCCGATGCGTGGCGACTGCTCCAGAGCGGGCAGCGGCGGGTGGCCGTAGGTGCCCGCAGCGCGGTCTTCGCCCCAGTGCCGGACCTTGGCCTTATCGTGGTAGATGAAGAGCACGAGACGAGCTACAAGAACGGGGAGTCGCCACGCTACCACGCGCGTGACGTCGCGGCGATGCGCGCGAGGCTCGAAGGCGCGCGCCTGATTCTGGGGTCCGCCACGCCGGCGCTGGAAACGTTCGCGCGCTGTCACGGCGGCGACGCATCCGTCCGGCTGCTTTCGCTGCCCGAGCGGGTCGAGTCGCGCCCCATGCCTCCGGTCGAGCTGGTCAACCTGCGCAGTGCGCCGATGGTGCGCGAGCTCTGGCCCGTGCCGTGGAGCGAGCGGCTGGACCAGGCTCTGGCACAGGTGCTCGAACGCCGGGAACAGGCACTCCTCCTGCTCAACCGGCGTGGCTTTGCCAACTTCCTGCAGTGTGCCACCTGCGGCACGGTGTCGCAGTGTCCGCATTGCAGCATTGCACTCACGGTACACCAGTCGCCGCGCGGCTTGCGCTGCCACTACTGCGACCACACGGAAGCGATGCCCTCCGCGTGCGCCGAGTGTCATGGGGATGTCCAGCAGATGCGGGGCGTCGGCACGCAACAGCTGGAGCAGGCGGTCGCGATGCGCTTTCCCTCCGCCCGGATCGCGCGCATGGACCTGGACACCACCAGCACCAAGTGGTCGCACCAGCGCATCCTTGGCGCAGTCGAGCGTGGTCAGGTGGACATCCTGCTGGGCACGCAGATGATCGCCAAGGGGCTCGATTTTCCCAACGTCACGTTGGTGGGCGTGGTGGACGCGGACACCGGCCTCTTTCTGCCCGACTTCCGTGCGGCAGAGCGAACATTCCAGCTGCTGGCACAGGTGAGCGGACGGGCGGGCCGGGGAGCCAAGGGCGGTATGGTGCTGGTGCAGACCCGGGCGCCGGAGCATCCGGCGCTGACCTGCGCATCGCGCCACGACACCGACGGCTTCCTCGCTGCGGAGCTTCGCACCCGGGAGGCGCCGGCATACCCACCCCACGTTGCGCTGGTCAACACGATTTTTTCGGGCGACGATGAGCTGGCCGTCAGTGCGGCGGCGGCCCGCTTTGCCGAATGGTGTGACCGGCTCTTCCAGAAACATTCCCTCCCGCTCGAGCTGCTGGGACCAGCTCCCTGTCCCGTGGTGCGGGTGCGCGAGCGCTGGCGCTGGCATGTGCTCGTACGGGGGCCAGGCCGGCCCATGGGCGGGTTTGTCCGCGCCGCGGCCCGCATGGCCGCGCGCCGGCGTGAGGTCAGGATCACGCTCGACCGGGACCCCGTGACTCTGCTCTGACGACCGTCTAGCTTCCCCCCATGCCGAACCCAGCCCGCACCATGCCCGACTTTGAGCGACCGCCGTTCAAGGGAGCGCCGGAGGCCACCTTCGCGCCGCTACCGGCGGACGGGGTCCTGCCGGATGGCTTTTTTTCGACCTCCAACCTGCCCACCTACGTGCACGTGGACGGCCAATGGCTCGCGCCGACGCGTCCCCGCATGGACTGCGTGATCGTTAAGCGGGATGGCGTGCTCGAGACCATCGAGCCGAGGCGCCTCAGAGCCGGCGACATGATTGCCATGGGGCTGGCGGAGGACGGGTCCGAGGGCATCGTGGTCTACGGGGCAGGGTTCATCGGCGGCGGGCACAGCGCCAATGAAGACTTTCGCTTCATGAGCACGGAGGTCAGCCGGGAGCGGCCGGTCAATTACGAGGAGCTGGCCGCGCGGGTGCTCCAGGAACGCCGCAATGGCGGCTACCTGGTCTGGGTAGTGGGACCGGCCCTGGTCCATTCGCGCGCGCGCACTGATTTCGAGTGGTTCATCCGCCAGGGCTTCGTGCAGGCCGTACTGGCGGGCAATGCCGTCGCCGTGCACGACATGGAAGCCGCCATCTACGGCACCACGCTCGGCATGACCAACACCGGCCAGCCGACCGAGGGCGGCCACGGCACCCACATGCGCGCCATCAACTCGGTGCGCGCCGCCGGCTCCATCGAGGCGGCGGTCGAGTCCGGCCTGGTCCAGAGCGGCATCATGCATGCGCTGGTCACCAGCGGCATCCCCTACGTGCTGAGCGGCTCGATCCGGGACGATGGCCCGCTGCCGGGCGTGCTGACCGACGTGCTGGATGCACAGGATGCCATGCGGGAGCACACGGTGCGCGCCACCGGCGCCATTTTCATCGCCACCGCGCTTCACGCCATCGCGGTTGGCAACATGCTGCCGGCCTTTCATACCGCGCGCGGGTACCCTGAACCGCTGATGACGATCTGTGTGGACCAGACGGAGTTCGTGGTGAACAAGCTGAAGGATCGCGGCACCCACCAGGCCTATGGAGTCGTAACGAATGCACAGGACTTCATGACCGTCCTGCGCTTCTACGTTGAGCGCGCCATGGGAGCCAAGGCGTGACGGCCCCCATGGCGGAAACGGGCTGGGACCGCCTGGCCCAGGTCGTCGCCGCGGAAATCCCGGTGGCTGACGTGGCACACGTGTGGTGTTTTCCGGTGCTGCGACAGGCCCAGCGGGAGTTCGGAACAGCGGTCATCGCGCGCCGTGACGGAGACGACGCCGAACGGGTCCGGATCTACACCGCGCGCTACCTGCTGCTGATCAAGGGGAAGGAGCGGGGAAAGTTCGAGGCAGACCTCAAGCAGGTGGGAAGCGGTCCGGTCGAGCGGCTGCCGGAACTGCTGGAGGAGGCGCATCGCCGTTCCGACGACGAGGAACCACCGGCCGAGGTCGACGTGGCCCAGTGGTTTGCGATGTGTCATGACCCGGCTGTCGACTGACCAGCGGCGTGAGCTGCTGGAGCGCTTCCGCGGCTGGCTGTCCGAGCATCGGCAGCCCGTCACCCGCCAGCGCGACCTGATCGCCGAACTGGTGTTTGCGTCGGATGAGCACCTGAGCGTCGAGCGGTTGCGCGAGGCGCTGGCGGCGCGGGGCCACAAGATCGGAACCGCGACCCTGTACCGGACGTTGGACCTGCTGGAACGCGCGGGCTTCGTGCGGGCGCATCGCTTCGGTGGGGGCTATCGCCGCTATGAGCCTGCCGGCATGGCCGACGAGCACGGCCACCTGATCTGTGACCGGTGCGGCCAGGTCAGCGAATTCACCAATGAGCAGCTGACCCGGCTCCTTGGCATCGTGGCCGATGAGCACGGCTTCCAGCGCCAGCGTCACCGGGTCGAGATCACCGGCATCTGCCGTGACTGTCTCGCACGCGACCTTGGAGGGTTTCGGGAATGAATGATGCCGTGGGCCTCGGCGTGGTCGTCGCGTTTACGGCCGGGCTGCTCAGCTTTCTCTCGCCCTGCGTGCTTCCGCTGGTGCCGTCGTATATCGGATTTCTCACCGGCATGGCAGTACCGGAAGCGGCCAACCGGCGTCGGGTCACCGTCACTCATGCGTTGTTCTTCGTGCTCGGGTTCTCGCTCATCTTTCTCGCGCTTGGCGCCGGGGCGTCGGCCTTCGGCACGGCGCTCAAGACCCACAAGAGCCTGATTGCCCAGATCGGCGGTGTGCTCATCATCATCTTCGGCCTGTGGAC
>CBINCZ010000205.1:0-5201 GCA_966249295.1 uncultured Gemmatimonadales bacterium | reverse complement strand
GCTTCCGCGTGGCCGCTGCTGGTGGCCTGCTCCTGCACCTTCCTGGCCGTGCTGCCGGTGGAGAGCACCTGCATGTCCCGGCTGCCGTCGCGATAGACGGTGACGCCCTTGCAGCCAAGGTGATAGGCGAGGCGATAGATCTCCTCGACGTATTCCTCGGTGGCGTCGTGGGCAAAGTTGCAGGTCTTGGAAATGGCGGAGTCGTTGTACTCCTGGAAGGCCGCCTGCATCCGGATATGCCATTCCGGCTTGATGTGGTTGGCAGTCACGAACACGCGCTGCCACTTGGCCGGCACTTCGTCGAAGTTGATGTGACCCGCCTGCGCGATCTTCTGCATGAGCGCGTCGCTGTACCAGCCTTCCTGCCTGGCGATGGCGACGAAATCCTCGTTCACATCCGGCATGAGCACGCCGGCCTGGTTGCGCATGAAGGCCACGGCAAACAGCGGCTCGATGCCCGAGCTGCAGCCGGCGATGATCGAGATGGTGCCGGTGGGCGCCACGGTGGTGACGTTGCAGTTCCGGAGCTTCCGCATGGGCCGGATGCGCTTGCCATCGGCATCGCGGGCGCAGGAGGCGTCGGGACCCCAGATGCTCCGTTCCCACTCGGGGAACGGGCCGCGGATCCCGGCCAGGCGCTCCGATTCCACCTTGGCTTCGTCGTCCACGAACTTCTGGATCCTGCGGCCCAGATCCACCGCTTCATCGGAATCGTATGGAATGCCGAGCCGGATGAAGACATCGGCCAGGCCCATCACCCCGAGGCCGATGCGACGGATGCGGTTGGCGAGCTCGGTGATCTCGGGCAGCGGATACTGGTTGGCGTCAATGACGTTTTCCAGGAAATGCGTGGAGAGGTGCACCACCTGGCGGAGACGGTTCCAGTCGATGGCGCCGTCCTTGACGAACGCGCCGAGGTTGATGGAACCGAGGTTGCAGACGTCGTACGGCAGCAGCGGCTGCTCCCCGCACGGATTGGTCGCCTCGTAGGCGCCGAGCGCCGGCACCGGATTGTAGTGGTTGGCGCGATCAATGAAGAAGACGCCGGGCTCCCCCGTGCGCCACGCACCGTGGATGATCTTCGTCCAGACGTCGCGCGCCTTGAGCTGGCCGGTGACCTCGCCGGTGCGGGGATGGATCAGGTCGTAGTCGGTGTCGGCCTCGACCGCGGCCATGAAGGCATCGGTGACCGCCACCGAGATATTGAAGTTGGTGATCTTGGTCGTGTCGTCCTTGCAGGTGATGAACTCCATGATGTCCGGATGGTCCACCCGGAGGATGCCCATGTTGGCGCCCCGGCGGGTGCCACCCTGCTTGACGACATCGGTGGAGGCGTCGAACAGCGACATGAACGACACCGGGCCCGACGCGACGCCCATGGTGGAGCGCACGATGGAATTCTTGGGCCGGAGCCGGGAGAAGCTGAAGCCGGTGCCACCGCCCGACTGGTGTACCAGCGCCATGGCGCGCAGGGTGTCGTAGATGCCGCTCTTGCCATTGGAGAGGGCGTCATCCACCGGCAGGACGAAACAGGCGGACAGCTGGCCCAGGGGCCGGCCGGCATTCATCAGGGTGGGCGAATTGGGCATGAAGAGCCGCTCCGCCATGAGCCCGTAGAAGGCATCGGCCAGGGTTTCGACCGCGCCTTCCGATGCGCCGTAGCGCCGATCCGGCTCCGCGATGGTCCGCGCGACTCTTCCAAACAGGTCCTCGGGTCGCTCCACCGGCTTGCCTGCCTCATCCTTGATGAGATAGCGCTTTTCCAGCACGGTGATGGCGTTGGGCGACAGCGAAACCGGTTCCCGAGGAGTCTGGGAATGCATGCGGAGTCTCCACCAGCGGCAAATTATGGAATGAAAGCGGCACGCCGGGAGGCGCACCGGGACGATCACCAACCGTATGTCTCTCGAAGGATTCCCTGCTCCGAAATTGCTGCGGCCTGACCGTCCGACCCGACAGAGGAACCAAGAGGCAAGCTAGGAGAATCGAGTGTGCGACACAAGTCGCCGAAAAGTGGCGACGGGACGGGCCCTTCCGGTTTGCACATCACAAATGTGCGTCGAACGTCTGGCGTCAAGCGCTCGGCGCCCGACGCTCGACGCTCGACGCAGTGAGCCACCGTCCTGCCCTGTGCGCGGAGGCCTGGCTCACATAATGCCTCCACGTCGCCTCGATCCGTTGCGCCAGCGCCGCATCCACCCGCCGCACGATCCGGCCTGGCACGCCCATCACCAGGGACCCGGGCGGGATTTGCATCCCTTCCGGTACCACGGCCCCCGCCGCGATGACGCTGCCGCTGCCTACCCGAACGTTGTTCAGCAGCACACTGCCCATGCCGACGAGCGAGTCATCCTCAACCGTGCAGCCGTGCAGGATGACACGGTGGCCGACCCCGACCCGGTTTCCAATTCGGCACGGCACGCCTTCATCCACGTGCACGATGGTGCCGTCCTGGATATTGGTATCGTCGCCGATGGTGATCGGCGCCATGTCGCCACGCAGCACTGCCGCATACCACACGCTGGACCGTTCGCCCAGCGTCACGTCACCCAGCACCACGGCGCCCGGTGCAATGAACGCCGACGCTGCGATCGTGGGTCCCACTGGTGTGGGCTGCGTCATCGTGCCGGCGGGAAGGCCATCTGGGTCCAGGCGCCCACTGCGGCGCCGTTCTGCTGCGCCGGCGTCCACTCCAGGCTCCTGGCGATGGCGCGCGCCGCCCGGTCGAACGCTGCACTGCCAGAGGAGCGCAGCAGGCGCACTTCTTCTGACGCGCCCGACAGTCCGACATAAATCCAGAACTCGGCTGGTCGAGCCACGCGACCCGCTCCAGCCGGCACCGCCACGAACGGCGTTGAGAGCGGCCTCGGCCGAACATCAAAACACTCGGTGCCGTCCCACTGCGGGCCCGGCTCGCAAGGATCGCTGCTCAGCGGCTGGCGCTCGTCACCGGCCGGCGGCGTCGCCGGTGCCGCCTGGCCCAGCCGGGTCAGCACCGGGGCGAGGAGGAGCGTGTCATTGCGATTGACCGAGACAGTCTCGGCGTAGAACCGGTGACGCGGTGCCGAGATGGCCACGACGTGAGTGCCAGCAGGCAGCCGGGTGACGGCGTTCATCGCACGCTTCTCATCAATAAGGACTTCGGACCCTTCCGGCAGGTTGCGAATTCTGATCGCCCCCGAATCCGTGCGGCCAGCAGTGGCCACTGGCGCCGTCTCACGCAGGGTGTCGCGCACCGAGTCGCGGCCGGAAGCGGGCGCCGGCGCCGCAGCCACGGGCGACGTATCGGGCCGAATGGTCGAAGGCGACCGCGCCGTGTCCGACAGGGCCCGCAGCGACTCCGCGGCCGCGGCCTTTGCCACAGCGGCCGAGTCGGGGCCCCCGAGATCGGGACCGGCGCCAGGCCTGCCACGGGTCCAGAACCAGTAGCCAGCCCCACCCAGCAACAGCAGCAGGATAAGTGCGATCGGGAATCCAGCGCCCCGTCCCTGCTTCATGAGGGCGGAGCGATTGGCGACACGCCGCGGCCCTTGTCGCGCGTCAGCATCCTGCCGAGGCACGGTACGGGCTTCGGGACGCGGCGGCAGCGGCGGCACCACGGGCGAGGCAACGGTCGGCTCGAGTGCCGCCGGCTGCGGCGCCGGAGTGGGCGGGCCCTCGCCCGGGATCAGGACGACGGGCGGGCCCATCCGCGTCTTCATCCTGACGACACTGGGCGCAATCTCCTGGCCCGCCAGCGCCTTCTCCAGCTCGGCCGCTGACTGGAAGCGCGCCTCCGGTTCCTTGGCCAGCATCTTCTCGATCACGTGGAAGAGCGAGCGCTCATCCTCGTTCACCAGGCGAGGACGCGGGAGCGGCTCGCTGACGTGCTTGTAGCCAATCTGGAAGGCATCGTCACCATCGAATGGCGCGCTGCCGGTGAGGCACTGGTAGGCGACGATTCCGAGACTGTAGATGTCGCTGCGGAAGTCGGTCTCCTGCGCGCGCGCCTGCTCGGGCGACATGTAGCGTGGGGTCCCGATGCTCAGGCCGGTCCCGGTGAGGCGCTGCCGGGTCGCGGCCTTGGCGATGCCGAAGTCGGTGAGCACCGTGCGCCCGAACTCATCGAGCATGATGTTGTCCGGCTTCACGTCCCGATGCACCACACCATGCTCGGCGGCATAGCCCAGCGCCGAACCGGCCTCGAGCAGCAGCCGCCGGATTTCGGCGGGACGGAGCCGGCCATGCTCCTTGAGCAGGTCGGAGAGGGTGCCGCCCCGCAGGTACTTCATGACGAAGTAGATGACCTGCCCGGCGCGGCCTACTCGATAAATGGGGATGATGTTGGGATGCTCCAGCCGGGCCGCCGTGCGTGCCTCGCGCTGGAAACGCTCCACGAATTCCTGGTCGAAGGTGAATGCGGCCGGCAGCACCTTGATGGCGACATCCCGCTCGAGGGCGCGCTCACGCGCCCGGTACACCAGTGCCATGCCGCCCCGGCCCAGTTCCTGGAACTGGTCGTACTCCTCTGACAGCGCCTCGCTGGCAAGATCGGCCTCGCTGGCCTGGCCCGTAGCCAGGCGTCGCATCGGCGTGGTTGCAAAGAGGTCGAGTCCGCAGGCCGAACAGAAACGGGAGCCGTCGGGGAGGGCGGTGCCGCAATGGGTGCAATGCATGGACTCGAAGCTACCGGCCCCCGAGAATGGGCGTCAAGCGGCGCCGCGAAACGTCGGCAGCCTCTGGCGGAACGCATGCCTATGGGCCCCATGGCCCGTGCACTCGCCCGCCCCGAGGGGTACGCAGGCGAACCTAACCCGCTGGAGGAATCCTGCTTGAAGGGATGCGCACTGCTGCACCCCCGGTAACGCCACGGCTGGCACGAGCAATGCACGTTCGGCGACAGACACTCAACCGGAGCAGCAGGTGGTACCGACGCACACCATCGTATTCGGCCAGCAGAAGTTGCGGAATGCGTTGCGCGGCTCGCAACAGCACGGGCAGGCACTCGGCTACGGATTCATCCTGCTGGCGCGGAAACGGGGCCGGCGCATGGCGCTCGGTATCATTACGCCGGGCGGGGAGAGCCTCACGCTCACCCCCAGGCTGCTGGCCGGACTGGCACGCCGGCCGCTCTGGCTGTACGGCACCGCCCCCGTGGCAATCGAGGAAGGGGATGCGGTGGCGGGATTGCCACCCCGGGGGATGAGCAACGGCGACCTGCC
>CBINCZ010000204.1:0-5208 GCA_966249295.1 uncultured Gemmatimonadales bacterium | reverse complement strand
TGACCGGGTCGGACTTGCTGATCTGCAACACCTCGGCCTCGTCGCCGGCGGGAAGTCGCGCGGTCAGCCGTTCGGAGATGTGATCGATGCGCAGGCCCTTGACCGACCGCAGGTGATCGCGAAGCCCGACCGGCAACGCCGCGTCCTTGTCCAGGTCGGTGCCATACACCAGTTCCAGCGGAAACCAGCACGTCATCAGATCCGAGGCGATCTCGTCGCGGATCGTCAGCGACCGCCGCGCCAACACCCGAACCCCGCCGCCGTCCAGGTCCAGCAGCGAAGCCACCTCGGGGGGAGCATCAACCTGGCCGACGTCAACGAGCTGCACGCCCGGTTGTGTCTCGGGACGGTCCAGCAGTGTCAGGCCCCGCCGACTCGCACGCACATCCGAGGCCGGGCGGCCCTTCACGAACGAGCCGCGCCCGTGCTCACGGGTGATCCATCCGTCCTGCTGGAGCATCTGCAACGCCCGCACCACCGTGGTGCGCCCGACTGCGAAGTCCCGGACGAGCTGTGATTCCGAAGGCAGCATCGAGCCCGGCGGGTAGTCCCCGTTCTCGATCCGCCGCCGGATCTCCAACACGACCCGCGCGTACTTCGGGGGCTCGAACTCCAAGCTCGACATATCAACCACCTGACTACTGTGACACTTGACCGCATAAGCGCATCTCAGGGCACTGTAACGCCCTGCTCTTCCCCGCGCCAGGACACCGAGCAGCCCGGACGCCTCACAGGTCGGCCGGGACCGTGAAACCCGCCGCCAGCAGCGCAACGCGCACTTCACCCACCCGCCGAGGACCCATCTGCGGCACCTTGCCCAGGTCACCCGACCGCAGCAGGCCCAGCAGTTGCCCCACCGTCATGACCCGCCAGCGCCGGTCATTGCGCAGCGTCGTCATCACCTGTTTCGACAGCCCCAAGCACGCCACCGGGCACGCCAACCCGACACGGCCATCGGCGTGTTCATGGTGACGATCGGCCGCAGCCACAGCCGCGGGGAACACCGCATCCAGCCCCGATGTCCGTCCCGCCTCCACCAGCAGGCCGAGCAGATCACCGACCGTCCGCACCCCCAGGCATGAGATCGGGCACTCAGGTCCGATGCCCGAGTGCCCGATCTTGTGCGCGTCGTCGCCGGTCATTTCGGCCACGGCCACCCCTGCGCGTTCACGATCGCCTCCCGCAACTCCCGTGGGCTGAGCGCCTCCACAAGCCGCATGTCACGGCGGACAGGAACCATCGCCCACCATGCCCTGGTCGCGTGCCCGTACCAGGCGACCACTCCGGAGAACTCCCGTTCGATCGCCGCCGTCACCGGCCGATTCCGCTTCTCGGCCGCCGACACCCACGACACCCCCATCACCCGCACCCACCCGGCGAGCTAGGCGTGCCGGCGAAGGGGACGGCCAGAACGCGTGCGATCCGGTCGGCCGCCATGGCCGTTTCCGTCACCGGGCACAACGGCTCCAGTTCCGGCGGGGACTTGCGGGACGGCCCCGACCACACCCACCACCACCACAACTCACCGTCCCGGCGACGGCACAGCACCTCTTGCTGTAGTCCCGGCGCCAACATCTGCCCGCGCGGGTCATCGCCGTCGGGCTCACCGGCCGGGTTGCGCGCCCGGACCGCACCATGGCCCCACACCTGCGCCACCAGGCCATGCCCGGTCAACGCCTCCACCAGCGCCAACGCCGCCGGACGCCATGCACTGTCCGGCGTTCGCGGCTTCACCGACTCTCCCACAGGGGGTCACCCACTCCCAGAGAAGGGAAGGCGGGGCCGGTAGGACGAGCGACGACGAGGAGACCCATCACCCCGAGCGCGGTCAGGTCCGGGGGGACCCCCAACCCGCGCTCCAGCCGCCGTGACGCCCACCGGCCCCGCAGCTTCTTGGACTACGCCGCCCGCGTCTTACGCGAGGGCGCACACCAACGACACGGCACCCGCTCAACCTCCGGTCCGGAACCATTCGGCGCTCCGACCAGCACCGCCCGCCGCGAGTGGGCGAACTTCCACCCGCGACCGTTGCAGTTCCTGCACCCGTTGCTCGCCTGCTCGTCTCGCATGGAGGCAAGACTCTCGCGGCATGACGTCCTATCGAAGGCCGTCTATAGGTCTCTATGAGGACGTTTAAAGGACGCTAGATAGAGTCAGACATGTCACAGCGTCCGCTCAGTGCCCCTATGGGGGCTAAAGTCGGACCCGTAGAGGACTCACAGCGGAGGGAACGACGATGCCGCGTCCGGCAGGCAACACCCGTCTCAAAGCAGCCCGGCAGCACGCCGGGTACGCATCCCAGCAGGCCCTGGCCGACGCCATGACGGCAGCCGCCCCGCTGCTGGGCCTGGGGAACATGCAGATCAGCGCCCGCCAAATCCGACGTTGGGAGTCCGCGTCCCCGCCGTGGCCGCGCGCCGACCACCAGCGCCTGCTGGTCCACGTGCTGCAACTGCCCGTCGAAGAACTCGGCTTCACCCCGCCCTGGGAGACCCCAGAAACCCCGGCGCCCTCACGGCCCAACCCCAACGCGTCCGCCGTCCCCGCCCAGGGAACCGGCGCCACGCTGCCACTTCCCAAGGCCAACGCCGCCGTTCAGCCGCCCACGGTCGGGGCCGACTTCTCCGCGATCAACGGTGCGTTGCGGCGCCTCTACTTCTCCGTTCAGCCCGCCCAGCTCCACCCGACCGTGGTCGAGCACACCAAACTCGGCACGCAGCTCCTCGCCGAGACCACCGGTGTCCCGCGCACCATCCTGGCCACCGCACTCGCCGAGTCCCTGCTCCTGGTCGGCCGCATCGAGTTCTTCGACCTGCGCCAGCCCGACGACGCCGACGCCTCCTACGTCCGAGCCCTCCAGGCCGCCGGCGAAGCCAACGACCCGCTGCTAGGAGCGGCCATCCTGGCCCATGCCGCGTTCATCCCCGGATGGGACGGCCGACGCGACGAGGCAGCCGAACGCATGCGCGCCGCCCGCACCTACGCCCGACGCGGCACCGCCCCCGCCGAATTCCTGGCATGGCTGGACGCCGTCGAAGCCGAGTGCGAAACCCGCTGCGGACACCCCCGCGAAGCCTTGCGCTTGATCAACCACGCGGAGCACTTGCTCGCTGAGAGCACCGGGCAGCCCGCCCCCGACTGGTTCAACTGGTTCTCGCCCATCAGCCTCGCCTCATTCAAGGGCGACACCCAGCTCAAGGCCGGGCAGCCCGCCCAGGCCAAGGCCACACTCCTCGGCGTCCTAGACGCCATCGGCGACACCAACGCCAAACAGCGCGCCGTCATCCTCGGCGACCTGGCCGCCGTCGAAGTCGCCCAGCGCGACCCCGAAGCCGCATGCACCTACGCCGAGCAGGCCCTAGACCAACTCGCCGTCACCTGGTACGCCACCGGCATGGACCGCGTGCACGACGTCCGCCGCGCCCTCCAGCCCTGGGCCGACACCGAATGCGTCCGCCGCCTGGACGACCGCCTCTACAGCTGGCAGACCACCCTCAGCGCGCTCCAGCGTTGAACTCAGCGATACGGCCCGGAAGCTCAGCCAGCGAATCAATCCGCATCGTCGGAACGCGGTCGGCTTCCGGGTCGTCCTGCTGAATGATCCCCCACGGCCCCCGCCGGATCAGCGCCGTCCGCAACCCCATCTGCGCCGCGGGCATGATGTCGTTGTCCAACCGGTCACCCACATACAGCACCTCGCCCGCCTCACACGGCGCAGCCTCGACCACGCACCGGAAGAACCCCGGATCAGGCTTGGACACACCCCAGTCATCCGACGTCGCGATCATGTCACTGGGCAACTCCAACGACCGCAGGATCCCGCCGGCACGCACCGTCTGATTCCCCGCGATCCCCACCCACAGCCCATCACCCCGAAGCTTCGCCAACGTCGGACGCGCATCCGGGTACAAGTCCTCTTCCCCGAACGTCTCCGGCCGCCCCACCTCGGCCCGCTCCTCACGCTGCTGCGTCAGATCAAACCCCGGCGCGAACACCTGGAACGTCTCCCGGTAGTCCAACCCCCGAGCGATCACCGCCCCGAACATCGCCGAGAACGTATGCCGAGGCACCCCCAACCAGTCAGCCCACGTCCCATACTCCCGAGACTCATCAACCAAACACTCACCAACATCGAACACCACAGCGCGAATCATGCAGCCCACCCTACAAGCGACCTCTTGAGATTCAAGTTTCTTTTAGTGTGCGAGGGGCGTGTCCGAGGATCTTCTCAAAGTCTTCCGCAGTGGCCAACTTTCTGATGAGGTAATTGACCCAAGCTTCGGTGTAAACATGGCGTCCGAAGAGTGCATTGTAACGACAGAACTGTTGCTTTGTTCTCTCTGGATGTTCGCTGCCCTCCAGAGGGCGCACTTCAAAATACTTCCAGGCCTTAGCGTGATCATTAATGGTGAACTTCCAGCCAAGTGCATCCTGGATCTTGCTTATGACTTGCGTAGGAAGCAGAGATCCCAGATCTTCCACGGGCACCTGCTTCTCACGGATAACGGTCTGCATTTGCTCCATAAGGCCTCGCTGATCTTCATCCAAGTCTTCTAGGCGAACGAAGCTCATGGCTACATCGGCCTCGGTCTTGGAACCAGTTTTGGGGACAAGGAAAATGCGGAAATCATAGCTCTGATCATTGCTTACGTCCAGGTTCACTGATGCATCGAAGTCTTGCACATAATCCAGAACGGCGCGCGGAACTCGCTTCCGAACCTCCTTGATGGCACTAACGGCGTCCTCTGTGATCGTTGAAATGAAGAGTGGAAACCGGAGGCATTTACCAAGCGACTCTTCGGCTCCAAATTTCTCCGTTAGGGTGCGTTCGTAATTAAGTAGGAACGCCTGCGTCTTTCCGGCGATTAGAGTAGCAATATCTCGTTCATGGCGATGCTCAATCTTATTGCGAAGACCGATGAAAAACTCTAGATTCACCCTCCGGGGGTCACGTTCATCGAACTCTTCGGAAGACATTTGATGGAGGGGTTTGGTTACCCAATCGCCATCTCTAGTGCGCTGACGCTGCCCTCTACTGTTGCGTATATACAGGTCTACTCCATCTCGCTCGTATCTGGCCTGGAGCAATTTGAGCCAACCAATCGACATGTGAACGATAAAGGCTTCTAGTTGGCGTTCCATGCCCGATCGATTGTAGAGATCGACTGCAAGTAACACTTCGTTCTTGGAGTCCTGTAGTTGATGCCA
>CBINCZ010000203.1:0-5226 GCA_966249295.1 uncultured Gemmatimonadales bacterium | reverse complement strand
TGGAGCTGTCGAGCACCCAGCAGACCGACATCAACCTGCCGTTCATCACGGCGGATCAGTCGGGGCCCAAGCACCTCAACTACACGCTGTCGCGGGCCAAGTTCGAGCAGCTGGTGGACGACCTCGTCAAGCGCACCATGCCCCCGATGGAGCAGGCGCTCAAGGACGCCGGCCTCAAGGCATCGGACATCGACGAAGTGATCCTGGTGGGCGGCTCGACCCGCATCCCCAAGATCCAGGAAGTGGTCAAGAGCTTCTTCGGCAAGGATCCTAATCGTTCCGTGAACCCGGACGAGGTCGTGGCCATCGGTGCGGCGATCCAGGGTGGTGTGCTGGGCGGCGAGGTGAAGGACGTCCTCCTGCTCGACGTGACCCCGCTGTCACTCGGCATCGAGACGCTTGGCGGCGTGACCACCGTTCTCATTCCGCGCAACACCACGATCCCGACCAAGAAGTCAGAGGTCTTCTCCACGGCCGAGGATAACCAGACCACGGTGGAAATCCACGTCCTGCAGGGCGAGCGGAAGATGGCCGGCGACAACAGGACCATCGGCAAGTTCCAGCTTACCGGCATCCCGCCGGCACCGCGGGGCATGCCGCAGGTCGAGGTGACTTTCGACATCGACGCCAACGGCATCCTGCACGTGAGCGCCAAGGACAAAGCCACCGGCAAGGAGCAGAAGATCCGGATCGAGGCGTCGAGCGGCCTGTCGGACACCGAGATCGACCGGATGGTGAAGCAGGCCGAGGAGCACGCGGCGGAAGACGAGGCCCGGCGCACCCAGGTCGAGCAGCGCAACCAGCTTGACGGCCTGGTGTACAAGGTGGAGAAGGACAGCGCCGAGTGGGTGGACAAGCTTCCGGCCGATGTGAAAAGCCGGCTGGACGCCGCGGTGGAAGGCGGCAAGCAGGCGCTGCGCGCGGGTGACACCGACGCCATTGCCAAGGCACTGGAAGAGCTGAACTCGGCCTACTCCGCGGCCGGCACGGCCATGTACCAGTCGCAGCAGCAGGCCCAGCCGGAAGGGGCGCAGCCCGGCACACAGGAAGCCCAGCCCGAGGGCGGCGCACCCCAGGAAGACGTGGTCGAAGCCGACTACGAAATCGTCGACGAGAATAAGTAAGGGGCGGTCTCAGACCGCCCCTACCGGACGCGTGATCGAGTCCGATCGTCTGCGAACGCTGGGGGCGGTCTCAGACCGCCCCCGACTGCCTCTCACCAGGAGCCCTGATGCGCACGATCGCCGCCGTCCTGCTGCTCGCAGCCGGGACGGCGGCCTGCTCGTCCAGAGACAAGCAGGCCGCCGAGCCCATGACTACCTCGGACAGTCTCCTCGCGCAGTACGACACGGTGAAGCTCACCGCCGACCTCACGCAGCTCTCCGACAGCGATCGCCAGCTGCTCCCGCTCCTGATCCAGGCAGCACAGGAGATGGACAGCATCTACTGGCTGGAGACTGCGGGCCCGGTGGACAGCGTGCTCGGCTCCATCAGCGACCCCGACCTCAAGCGGCTGGCCCGAATCAACTACGGGCCATGGGAGCGGCTGAACAACGACAGGCCGTTCGTGCCTGGCGTCGGGCCCAAACCGGCGGGGGCTCGCTTCTATCCGGCTGACATGACCAAGGCGGAGTTTGACAGCGCTGCCGCACGCGCGCCCGACAAGGGCGCGGCACTCCGGAGTCTTTACACCCTGGTTCGGCGCGACTCGAGCGGGGCGCTCGTGACGGTACCCTATCACGAGGCCTTTGCCGCGCACACGAAGCACGCGGCCGACCTGCTGCGGAAGGCGGCAGCGCGGGCGAGCGGCATCGGGCTCAAGCGGTATCTCACGCTGCGGGCCGCCGCGCTGGAGACCGACGACTACCGGGCCAGCGACATGGCCTGGCTCGACATGAAGGACAATGCGATCGACGTGGTCATCGGCCCGATCGAGACATACGAAGACGGGCTCTTCGGCTACAAGGCATCGCACGAAGCGTACGTCCTCATCAAGGACCGGGACTGGAGCCGTCGCCTGGCCCGCTATGCGGCGCTGCTTCCCGCCCTGCAACGGGGCCTGCCGGTCGAGGCCGAGTACCGGAAGGAGAAGCCTGGCACCGACTCCGACCTCAATGCGTACGACGCGGTGTTCTACGCCGGGCAGGCGAACGCCGGCGGCAAGACCATCGCCATCAACCTGCCGAATGACGAGCAGGTCCAGCTGCGGAAGGGCACCCGCCGCCTGCAGCTCAAGAACAGCATGCGCGCCAAGTTCGACGGGATCCTGGTGCCGATTGCCGATGTGCTGATCGCCAAGGACCAGCAGTCCAATATTTCCTTCAATGCCTTCTTCCAGAACACCATGTTCCATGAAGTGGCACACGGGCTCGGCATCAAGAACACGCTGAACGGCCGGGGCACCGTGCGGGAAGCGCTGAAGGAGCAGTATTCCGCGCTGGAGGAGGGCAAGGCCGATGTCCTCGGCCTCTACATGGTGACGGCGCTGGATTCGATGGGCGAGCTGCCCGATGCAAAGCTGATGGACAATTACGTCACCTTCCTGGCCAGCATCTTCCGCTCGGTCCGGTTTGGCGGCAGCGACGCCCATGGCCGGGCCAACATCGCCCGGTTCAACTTCTTCAAGGAGCTGGGGGCGTTCAGCCGGGATTCGGCCACCGGTACTTACCGGGTGAACCCGGACCGGATGCGAGCGGCCACCGACTCGCTCTCGGCGACGATCCTGCGGTTCCAGGGAAACGGTGACTACGATGGGGTCAAGGCGTTCATGCAGAAGTACGGCGCCATCGACGCCCAGTTGCGGGCCGACCTGGACCGGCTCAGTTCCGCCGGCATCCCGGTGGACGTAGTGTTTGATCAGGGCACGGCCGTGCTGGGGCTCAGCGACAGCACTCCGTAGTGCCCCGGATGCGACGCCCCGCGCTGGGCGCGCATCCCCGTTAAATTGAGAGGGCCCTCAGGGCTCGATATCTACCTTCGCTGCACGAACAGGTGGCACACGCATGTCCGTACGATCCCAGAATTGGCTCAAATTCGGCGGCCTGGTGGCGCTGGCGTTTGCGCTCGGCCTTCTCTTTGCCGGCCTCCTCGACCTCCCCACCCGCGGCTCCGCCCAGGAGCTGGCGCAGGCCTCGGCCGGCAGCATCACGCCAGTACCGCCGCCATCCATCCCGGAAGCAAAGCCCCTGGCAGACCTGAGCAACGCCTTCGCGGCGGTGGCCCAGGCCGTGGTACCGAGCGTGGTGTACGTGCGCTCGCAGCACACCGAAATGGTGCGCGCCCCGCAGGTGCCGAGGGAGTTCCGCCGGTTCTTCAACTTCCCGACGGACAGCGGGCCCCGCCTGGAACAGGGCACCGGCTCCGGCTTCATCGTGTCGGCTGACGGCTACATCCTCACCAACAATCACGTGGTGGCGGGCGCGGACAAGGTCACCGTGCGGCTTCACGACGAGCGCGAATACGTCGCCAAGGTCGTGGGCACCGACCCGAACACCGATGTCGCGGTGCTGAAGATCGACGCCAAGGACCTCAAGCCCATCGCCCTGGGCAACAGCGACAATGAGCGGGTGGGCGAGTGGGTGCTGGCCATCGGCAACCCGCTGGGCAACCAGCTCACCTTCACGGTGACCAGCGGCATCATCAGCGCCAAGGGCCGGAGTCTCCAAGGGCTCAAGACCTCCAACCTGAGCATCTCGGACTTCATCCAGACCGACGCGGCCATCAATCCCGGCAATTCGGGCGGGCCGCTGGTCAATGTTCAGGGTGAGGCCATCGGCATCAACTCGGCGATCGCCAGCGAGACCGGATTCTACTCCGGCTACGGCTTTGCCATCCCGATCAACCTGGTCAAGCAAGTGATGGACCAGCTGATCGAGACCGGCAAGGTGCATCGCGCCGCCATCGGTGTCACCATCCAGGATGCTTCCCGGCTCGATGCACAGTACGTCGGCCTGGACCAGATCCGCGGTGTCACCATCGAGAGCATCTCGGACCCGGATTCTCCCGCCGGGAAGGCGGGACTCAAGCCGGGCGACGTCATTCTCTCCGTTGACGGCCGTCCGATGTACCGGACCGGCCAGCTGCAGCAGGAGATCGGCTTCCGGAAGCCGGGCGACGAAGTGAAGATCGAGGTGGCCCGGAAGGGCGGGGTCCGCAAGGTCGTCACCGTCAAGCTGCAGGCGCTGGATGAAACGCTGGGCGCGTCCCAGCAGGACAGCGCCGATGAGGAGTCGGCCGATTCCGACGATTCACAGCCGGCCGGCACCACCCAGTCGCTCCTCGGTGCCCGGGTGCAGACCGTGACGAGCGCCATGGCCGACCAGCTCGGCCTGCCGGATGACGTCCGGGGCGTGCTGATCACTGACGTGACGCCGGGTGGACCTGCCTGGGAAGCCCAGCTGATCGAGCCCGATCCGCGCCAGTCTGTCGCCGACATCATCACGGCCGTCGAGGATAAGCCGGTGCGGTCAGAGGCGGACCTGTCGGAGGCGCTCAAGAGCGCCGGACCCGGCAAGATCGTGACCTTGCATCTGTACCGGACCCGGGTGGGCGACTTCATCGAGCGGGTGCAGTTGGCAGATAAGTAGGGCTTAGGGCGTAAGGCGTAGGGCGTAAGGCGTAGGGCGTAAGGCGTAGGGCGTAAGGCATGCAAAGCCTTGCGCCCTTCGCTTTTTCCTAAGCCCTACGCCTTGCGCCTTGCGCCCTGCTACTGGCGCATCCCTCCCCCCATCGCTATCGTGGGAAACCATCCCCGCCGTCCGGCCGGGCGGCATCCGGGTCTCATCAAACCCGAGGTGTACCACATGAAGAACTTCCTCCTCACCGGGCGCGCCGTCAGGCGTCTCGGACTCGTCTTCGTCCTCGCTTTCGCTGCCGCATGCAGTGATAGCACCAGCCCAGAGAGCGGGTCGCCCGCGTTTGCCCGCGGTGGGCAGCAGGGGCCTGATCTCCACGCCGCCATGACCGCGCAGGCCAGGCACCAGGCGCAACTCATGGCACGCAACGGCGTTGAAGGCGTCGGCGTCGGCCTGACCGACGACGGCAAGTCTGCCGCCGTGATCATCATGACCTCCAATGCGGCGGTTGGCGGACTGCCCAAGACCCTGGACGGCGTGCCGGTCAAGCTGATGCCGACCGGGCCGTTCTCGGCTGTCCCGCCGGGCCGGGTACGCCCGCAGCCAGGTAATGGCCACGGTGGTGGAAATGGTGGCGGGCATGGTGGCGGTT
>CBINCZ010000202.1:0-5249 GCA_966249295.1 uncultured Gemmatimonadales bacterium | reverse complement strand
CGAGCCGCCGAGCCGCCGAGCCGCCGAGCCGCCGAGCCGCCGAGCCGCCGAGCCGCCCTAGGCCCTAAGCCCCAAGCCCGAAGCCCTACACCCAACCCCTTGCAAGTTGTAAATTTACGTAATGCCCGCCAATGAGAACCTGTCGGAACGCGAGCTCCGGGTGCTGGAGGCCGTGGCTCACTCGTATATCGAGACCGCCGAGCCGGCGGGGAGCCAGACCATCGCCCGCCGGTACGGGCTTGGTGTGTCTCCGGCCACCGTTCGCAGCATCATGAGCGAGCTGGAGGAGCGGGGTTTTCTGTATCATCCGCATACGTCGGCGGGGCGGATACCCACCGACCGGGCCTACCGGGCCTACGTGGACGTCGTCATGCACCGGGCGCCGCCCACCAGCGCGGCTCAGCAGACGCTGGCCACCGAGCTGCAGGGGCGGGGTGACGCGCTGGAAGAGCTGCTGCATCGTGCGGCACAGGTGCTCGGCGTGCTCACGCAGGAGCTGGGTATCGCCGTTGCGCCGGCACTCGAGGAAGTGGTCCTGGAGCGGATCGAACTGGTGCCGGTCTCGTCCGATCGCCTGCTCATGGTGTTCAACCTGCGCAGCGGCGTGGTACGCACCATTTTTGTGCGGGTTCCCGCCTCAGTGGCGCCTGCGGCCCTGCAGTCGGTGGCGCGGGTGCTCAATGAGCGGCTGGGCGGTCTGACGCTCCGTGAACTGCGCCGCACGCTGGCCGAGCGCCTGCGTGATGCCTCAGCGCCAGCGGGTGGCCGGGAGCTGCTGGACATTTTCATCGCCGAGGGCGACGAGCTGTTTGCCCTCGACCCGGCACCGGCATTGCTTGGCAGCGCGCAGCCCCTGGCGGAGCAGCCCGAGTTCGCCTCGAATGAGCGCATGCGCGAACTGCTCGACCTCACGGAGCGCCGGGACCTGCTGCGTCGCGCGCTCGACCTGCGCCGGCGCGAGGGGCTGTCCATCACCATAGGTGGTGAGAATGCGGATGCCCGGCTGAGCGGATTCACCCTCGTGACATCAGCCTATCACGTGGGTGACCTCTCGGGCGTGATCGGCGTGATCGGCCCGACGCGAATGCCGTACGACAAGATCATTGGTCTGGTGGAGCATACCAGCCGACTGGTGGAAGGATTGCTGGAGTGAGTGACTACGACGGCCTCCTTGGCGTCGAGCGTAACGCCAGCGAGGATGAAATCAAGAAGGCCTATCGTCGCCTGGCGATGAAATACCATCCGGACCGGAATCCCGAGCCGGATGCGGAGGCGCGGTTCAAGGAGTTCACCGAGGCGTACGAGGTTCTGCGCGACCCGCAGAAGCGCGCCATGTACGATCGGTACGGCAAGGCCGGTGTCGGCGGTGCCGGCGCGCAGGGCTTCCATCATGTGGACCTCGCCGAGGCGCTGGAAATCTTCATGCGCGACTTCGGCGGGTTCGAGTCATTCTTCGGCGGGCGGGCTCGGCCGCAGCGCGACACCAGGCGGGGCCAGGACGTCAAGGTCTCAGTGAGGCTCACGCTGGATGACGTCGCGCATGGCGTGAAGAAGAAAGTCAAGCTGAAGACCATGGAGGCGTGCCACGCCTGCGACGGCAGTGGTGCCAAGCGCGGAACCCGGCCAGTCACCTGCGATGCCTGTGGTGGCTCAGGCCAGGTCCAGCGTGCCACCCGCAGCGTCTTCGGCCAGTTCATTTCGGTGGCACCGTGTCCCACCTGCTCAGGCGAGGGAACCGTCATCAGGGAGCCCTGTGAGATCTGCCGCGGCGAAGGACGCCTGCGGGGCGAGCGGACGGTGCAGGTGGACATCCCGGCCGGCGTGGCCGCCAACCACTATCTCACGTTGCGGGGCCAGGGCGCGGCCGGGCCGCGCGGCGGCCCCAACGGCGATCTCATCGTCATGCTGGACATCCAGGACGACGATCGGTTCGAGCGGCAGGGCGAGCACCTGATTCATGACTTGCCCCTCTCGTTCTCGCAGGCGGCGCTGGGTGGTGTCTTCACCATCCCGACTCCCTGGGGTGACGAGGCGCTGGAAGTGCCTGCCGGAACGCAGACAGGTTCCGTTTTCAAGCTGCGGGGGAAGGGACTGCCCCGGCTGGGACAGAGCGGCAACGGAGACCTGCACGTGCGGGTCCACATCTGGACACCCGAGCGGCTGACGCCCGAGCAGGTGGCAGTCTTCCGGCAGCTTGCGGCCGTGGAGGGCGAACCGCCGAGGAAGGGCAGCGGCTTCTGGGCCAAGCTCAAGGAAGCCCTCGGCGCATGACGTGGTGGGCCATTCACATCGTGCCGGATCCGGCTCGGCGCGACGTGGTGGCTGAGTGGCTGGTCAACGCAACCGGCGCAGCGATTGCCGAGCGGGACGATGGTTCGCTCGCAGGAGCCGCGTCCTCAGGCGAGGAGGCGTCACGCATCGCCGGCGCGCTGGAACGGGAGTTCGGGTTGTCAGCGTCGCTTGCCGAATTGCCGGACGCCGACTGGAGCGTTCGCTGGCGGGAAGGCATCGAGCCGCGACGCGTAGGACGCCTGCTGATCGTGCCCACCTGGCGGCGCGATGCGGAACCGGAGATCACGACGCGGGTGGTGATCGATCCGGAGAACGCGTTCGGCAGCGGCGAGCATGGCTCGACTCGCGGGGCGTTGGCCCTGCTGGACCGTCACGTGCAGCCCGGGATGCGGGTACTGGACCTGGGCAGCGGCAGTGGTATCCTCTCAATAGCAGCAGTCGTCCTCGGGGCGCGAAGCAGCATCGGCATTGAATGCGATGCCGAGGCCAACACGGTGGCCGAGCGCAACGCGGAATCCAACAGGGTGTCAGGCAAGGTGCGCTTTCTCACTGGCGACGCGGTGACGCTCGCGCCAGTTGCGGGCCCGGCGGATCTCGTACTCTCCAACATTCTCCGGACGGTAAACGTGACCCTGCTCCCTGCCAGTCGACAGGCGCTCGCCCCAGGTGGCACTGCCATCTTCGCGGGCATGGAAGACCAGGAGTCGGAGCTCTGTCGGGGTCCGCTCCGTGAAGCAGGATTCAGCGTAGTGGACGACTGGCGCGACGCCGGCTGGTGGAGCGTCGCCGCCCGCGCCTCATGAGCGCCGTCCTCGTGCCTGCCGGCGTCCTCGAGGCAGGCGCTACCCTCCGTGTTGCGGAGGATGAGGGTCACCACTTGCGAGTGCGCCGGGTGGCCAGTGATGAGAGGATCCGTTTGCTCGATGGCGCCGGCGTCGTGGGCCTCGGGTCGGCGCGCGAATCCGATGATGGATGGGAAGTGACCGTGGAGAGCGTGGCCCGGGTCCCGCCGCCGGAGGAGCTGATCCTTGCGGCCGGTGCAGGGGACCGTGAACGCTTCGCCTGGCTGGTGGAGAAGGCCACCGAGCTCGGCGCCACCCGAATCATACCGGTGGAGACGGAACGCAGCCGGAGCGTCGGTGGAAGGGTGCGTCCGGAGCACATGGAGCGGCTGCAGCGCCGGTCCCTCGAGGCGCTCAAGCAATCGGGTGGCGCGTGGGCGCCGCGGGTTGACGAGCCCATGTCGCTGGAGCACGCGCTCGAGGCCGGTCGCGACTGCACCCGCTGGCTCGCCTCGGCCAGCGACGAGCATGTGCCCGAGACGATTACGCGCGGCCCACTGGCAATCCTGGTGGGACCTGAAGGAGGCCTGACGGCAGGCGAACGCGACATGGCGCTGCGCGCGGGATGGCAGCCCGTGCGGCTCGCTCCGGCGACGCTGCGATTCGAGACCGCAGCCATTGCCGCCCTGGCACACGCTGCCGCCGCGCGGGTGCGCATCCCGAAATCGGAGTCTGCATGACCGATTGCATCTTCTGCCGCATCGCCTCGGGAGAGATTCCGGCCACCATCGTGGACCGGACCGAGGAGGCCGTGGCCTTCCGGGATCTCGACCCCAAGGCGCCAACCCATGTCCTGGTCATACCGGTGGAGCACTTTTCCGCTGCCCGGGACGTAACCGGCGACGAGGGTGCCCGTCTCCTTGGCCACCTGGTGCAGCTCGCAACCCGCGTAGCCACGGCCGAGGGGCTCGATGCCGGCGGTTATCGGCTGGTGACGAATACCGGTCCCGACGCGGGGCAGAGTGTCGACCACCTGCATCTGCATCTTCTGGGTGGCCGCCACATGAGCTGGCCGCCGGGCTGACCCTTCCATTCGGCCCGTTTTGGGGCTAACTTGTCATGCTGTCGCATCTTATGCCCTCTGGGGGCCGGAAGGGGTGATCTACCAGCATGGCCGAAGTCGTCATTCACGATGATGAGAGCTTCGAGCGCGCACTCAAGCGTTTCAAGAAGAAGTGCGAGAAGGCCGGCATTCTGTCCGACCTGCGCAAGCATCGTCATTACGAGAAGCCGAGCGAGAAGCGGAAGCGGAAGCTGAACGCCGCTATCCGGAAAAACCGGCGGGGCCCGCGCACGCGCGTGGCACGCTGACCGCCATCGGCTGGACGCGCGAGGAGCGCATGCAGGCATGACGGTACCGGATGTCCCCTTCGCCGACGGGGTGCCACGCCTTGAGCAACAGGCCGGCACCCCGTCGGTTTTGCAGGACCCCCTGACCATCGACGCGCTGGACACCATCGAATTCGGCGCCGTACTGGAGCTGGTGGCCGGCCGTGCCTCCGGCCCCCTGGGCGCGGAACGCGTCCGCAGCCGCCGTCCCACGACGGACATCGGGTGGATTGCGCGCGAGCTGGCGCAGGTGGAGCAGGTGGCGGCGCTGTTTCGCCGGCGAGACGGGCTGCTGGCCGAGCCAGTGGACAACCTGGCCCCCGCACTTGCCAGACTCCGAATCGAGGGCAGCCTGCTCGACGGCCATGAGCTGGCAGCCCTGAAGCGACTGATCGCGACCGCACGACGCGTGGCCGATGATCTCGCCCGCGTGAAGGACCAGGCGCCCCTCGCCTTCGCGCTGCGCGCGGAACCTCCGGCTCGGAGCATCGAGCGCCGGCTGGAGCAGTCGATTGACGATGACGGCCAGCTGCTCGATAGTGCGAGCCCCGGGCTGGCAGCCGCACGTCGCGCGGTGCACGCGGCACGGGCTCGGCTGGTGAAGCGCCTCGAATCGATCCTGCGGTCGCTCGATCCCGCGGGAGCGGCCGACGGCGCGGTGACGGTGCGGCAGGGCCGCTACGTGATCCCGGTGCGGCGCGACCTGCGTTCCCGCCCCGAAGGGATCGTGCACGACGAGTCGGCCAGCGCGGGCACGCTGTTCATCGAGCCCAGCGCGGCCGTCGA
>CBINCZ010000201.1:0-5256 GCA_966249295.1 uncultured Gemmatimonadales bacterium | reverse complement strand
CGTGGCCGCCATGCGCGCGCGCGGCATCGACGTGGACAGCCTGAGCGCGGCACTGGCCCGGAAGCCCTCGGCCCGCCCGGAGGTGGCACGTGTGTTCACGCCGGCGTCGCTCGCCGCGGGCAGCGACACTGATCTGGTGGTTCACCGGTGGCGGCGGCAGCTGCCGCCCGACTTCCAGTGGCTGGCGGCGGTCGTGCTCAGGCCCGGCTATATCTGGTCGTCGAGCGGGATGGCGACCCATGGCACGCCGTCACAGCAGGATGCGACGGTGCCGATCGTCTTCATGGGGCCGGGGATCAAGGCGCAGCGCTTTGATCGGGCTATCCGGACTACCAGCATCGGGCCGACGCTGGGGGCGATGATCGGCGTGACGCCAACAGAGCAGGTGGATGGTGTGGTCGCCACCGAGGTGGCCGGCGCCGGCCGATGACCGAGCTGCCTGCCCTGCCGTGCTACCCGTGTCCCCACGGTTCCAACTGCTGCAACTGGGGCGCGACGGTTACTGACAGTGAAGCCGAGGCAATGCTCGCCGAGTTCGGTGACCAGTACGTCTACCAGACACGATGGGGCGAGTGGCGCACCCGCATCCGCGGCGGCCGCTGCGCGTTCCTGCGGGACAACATCTGCCTGATTCACGATCGCAGCTATTATCCCAAGGTCTGCCGTTACTTCCCCTGGCGCGATGCCGAGCACGGTGGGCCCTACGAATTTGACCAGACGATCTGTCCTGAATTCATCGAGCGCCCGGAGCTGATCCAGATCGGCCGGGGCCTCGCACCGCTCGACGCCGATTCCGCCACCCGATGAGGCCCCATGAAATACTCGCTCGCCCTGCTCGCCTTGCTCGCCCTGCCCGTCCCGGTGATGGCCCAGTCGCCTGACGCCGCCCTTGAGCACGCCCGCAAGCTGCTCGCGTCCACGCCGCTCATTGACGGGCATAACGACTTGCCATGGGAGATTCGTAACAGCCGCGAGCATCCGCACGATGTGGCCGCATATGATCTCCGGAAGCGGACGCCGGGACACACCGATCTCGCCCGTCTGGCCGAAGGGCACGTCGGCGGTCAGTTCTGGTCGGTGTACATCCCCGGTGAGATCAGGGACAGCGGCTATGCCCGGGTGCAGCTGGAGCAGATCGACATCGCCCGGCGCATGATCGCGTCCTATTCGGAGAAGCTGGCCCCTGCCTACTCGGCGGACGACATCGAGCGTGAATTCAAGCAGGGCAAGATTGCCTCGCTGATGGGCATGGAGGGCGGTCACGCGATCGAGAATTCGCTTGGCGCGCTCCGGGCCTATTACGCGCTCGGCGTCCGCTACATGACCCTGACGCACAACGTGACGCTCGATTGGGCCGATGCCGCGCTCGACAGCCCGAAGCATGGCGGCCTCACGCCGTTCGGGAAGGAAGTGGTGCGGGAAATGAACCGGCTCGGCATGCTGGTGGACCTGGCCCACGTCTCGCCGGGCACCATGAGTGATGCGCTCGACGCCTCCCGCGCGCCGGTGATCTTTTCTCATTCGGGCGCGCGGGCCATCGTGGACCACCGGCGCAATGTGCCGGACTCGATCCTGGCGCGGCTCAAGCAGAATGGCGGCGTGGTGATGGTGCCGGTGGTGCCTGAGTTCGTCTCCAGGTCCGTAAAGGCATGGCAGGATGAAGCCGACTCAGCTCTCGAGGGAGCGCGGTCGCTGAGCGATTCGGCGCGCCGCCAGGCCCGTCGAACCTGGATCGCTGCACACCCGCGCCCGCATGCCACCGTCAAGGACGTGGCGGATGTCATCGAGCACATCCGCGACGTCGCCGGGGTGGACCACGTTGGCATTGGTGCCGACTACGATGGCATCACCAGCACGCCGGACGGATTGCCGGACGTGTCGTCCTATCCGGTGATTTTCGCGGAATTGATCCGCCGGGGTTGGAGCGACGAGGACCTGGCCAAGCTGGCCGGCAAGAACGTGCTGCGGGTGTTCCACCAGGCGGAGGAGGTGGCGAAGAAGCTGCAGCAGAGCGAGAAGCCGAGCACGGCGACGATCCAGGAGCTCGATGGAGCTGGAGTGTCGTACGTCGTAAGTCGTAGGGATCCTCATCCTGAGGGAGCCGAGCCAGGCGATCCTTCGCTCTGCTCAGGATGAGGTACATCACGACGCACGACCCTCAACCTACGACTTACGACTTACGACTCTTCTTCAGCCAGAGCGCCGCTCCCGCCACCGCGATCGTCGCGAACGCGAACCACTGGATCGCGTAGCTCAGGTGCGGGCCGTCGTCCAGCGGCGGCAACTCCACTCGGCGCGGGAAGTCGGCGCGCGGCGAGGTTTCTTCCTCCACCACATACACGTCCATCACGGGCACGGCCACGCGCGCGCTGATGGCCGCACGGTCCAGGCGGGCCCAGGTGGTGGCGCCGTCACGCTCGAGCGGCCTCCCGCGATCGGCGTGTGACGGAATGAGCTGCGTGGTCCCCTGCACCTGCCCCTCGGGGCCTTCGGGCGCGCCGCCGGCGGGCAGCGTCATCCCGTCGGGTGACGGCACAAAGCCCCTGACGACCATCACGCCGCGGGTGCCGCCGTCGAGCAGCAATGGCGTGACCAGCACCACGCCGGGTGCGCCGTGAAAAGTCTGCTGTCGCAGGACGATTTCATGCTCGTAGTCCCAGCGGCCGCGCAGCTCCACCCGCCGGTACCCACCGGGAGATGGCGTGGTGGCGGTGAGCCGGAGTCGAGGGAGCGCGAGCGTCGCCTGCGCCTGGGCGTTCTGCGCCCGGCGCTCGTGCAGGCGATGGAGCTGCCAGATGGCAAGCCGGACACACACCGCGGCCACGACCAGTGCGATGGCCGGGAGCACGAACCGGGACCGCATCAGTGGTGCTGTCCCGAAGTCGGGACGAGGGGCAGGGGCTGCTCTTGTGGGGGAGGCAGGCAAATTCCAAGCATGCAACAAGATAGCGTCAGGTGGGCCGAGAGGCCCGGCTCTTGCTTTGCTGCGGGCGTCCCCCGCATCGTTGCCACTTTTCGGAGGAGAGAGTCCCCATGCAACCGGTGATCCGACGCGCCGCCTTCGCGGCCATGCTCGCGGCCTTGCCGCTCGTCTCCCTGCAGGCCCAGCAGCGGCCTGGCATTCGGGATATCGGGGCCGCCGGCCGCCACGGATTCTGGGGCGTCCTCGAACTGGGTGCCGGCAGCGAGGCGGTGAACTTCGACAATGACGGGGCGGGCTACAGCGACCAGCTGACGCGCCCCGAGTTCGCACTCAGGCTGGGCGGCACCGTGAATCGTCACGTCCGGCTGGGCGGCGAGCTCAACGCCTGGATCAACCAGCACGACGGCATCACCGAGACGGTGGGTGGCGTGCTCTTCGTGGCCCAGCTCTATCCCTGGGCGCGCAACGGCTTCTTCCTCAAGGGCGGCGCCGGCCTGGGCTGGACCAGCATCGAGGATGACTTCGGCGGCAGCATCTCGGACGGCGGCTTTGCCAGCAACGTCGGCCTGGGTTACGACATCCAGATCGGGCGGAGCTGGTACCTGGTACCAACCGCCAACCTGAACTTCTACCGCCTGAACGGCGGCGCCGGTGGTGATTACACCGAACGAGTGGGGACCATCGGGCTGGGGATCGCGTACCAGCATTGAAGTCGTAGGTCGTAAGTCTTACGTCGTAACACTACGACGTAAGACTTACGACCTACGACCGTATTGTGACCTGCCTCCCACCCTTCCTTGCCCCTTCCCGTATACTATTCCCCCATGAGCACCTTCCTGCGCCGCCTGCCGTCGCTGACGGCGGGCCTGGCATCGCTACTGGCGCTGGCCTGCGGGGGCGACGACCTCGTCCTTCCCAGCGAAGGGACGGCTGCCTCCATTTCCATCAGCCGCGGGAATAACCAGACCGGCACAGTGGGCGGTGCGCTGGCGGACTCGCTGCAGGTGCGGGTGCTGGACAAGGCGGGTCGGCCGGTGCCGAACCAGCCGGTGGCCTGGGCGGTAGTGGCAGGCGGTGGCACGGTCTCGCCGGCCTCCAGTAACACCGATGCCAGCGGCTATGCCGGCGCGAAGTGGACGCTCGGTTCCGGCGCGGGCACCCAGCAGCTGCGCGCCAAGCCGACAGGCAACGGAGCTCCCGACGACCTTCAGGCCGTCTTCTCCGCCACCGCAGGCGCCTCCTCGGCCGCGTCCCTGCTCAAGGTCGCGGGTGACAGCCAGACCGCCGTGGCGGGTTCCGTCCTTCCCGATTCCCTGGTGGTGCGGGTAACCGATGCCAACGGCAATCCGGTGGCAGATGTCCCGGTGACGTGGTCACTCACCGGCGGCGGCGCCGTCAACTCCACCTCACTGCCTACCGGCGCAGACGGGCGCTCCGCGGTCTCGCGCACGCTCGGGGCGACGGCCGGCAAGCAGACGACCACTGCGAGCGCGAGCGGCCTCGATGGTTCGCCGATCGTGTTTACCTCAACCGCCACGGTGGGTTCCGCCGGCCGCCTGGTGATTGCCCAGCAGCCGTCCAGCAGCTCGGCCAGTGGCGCTGCGTTCGCCACCCAGCCGGCGGTGCAACTCCAGGACGCCAACGGAAACCCGGTGACCGAGCCCGGCATCGCGGTGCAGGCGGCCATGGCTTCCAATCCCGGCGCCGGTTCGCTGGTCGGGAACACCACGGCGTCCACCAACACATCCGGGCTCGCCACCTTCAGTAACCTTGGCATCAGCGGACCCGCCGGCAACTACACCATCGGCTTCAGCGTGCCCAACCGTGATGACATTTCGGGCACGCCACCCAGCAACACCATCACGGTCACGGCCGGTGCAGCGACTCGGCTCCGCTTCTCGGTGCAGCCGACCAACGTGGCGACTGGTGCCGAGATCTCGCCAGCGGTTCAGGTACGGATCGAAGATGCCCAGGGGACACTGGTTACCAGTGCAACCAATAATGTGACGATTGCCATTGGCACCAATGCTGGTGGCGCCACCCTCTCAGGCACGAAGAGCGTGGCGGCATCAGGCGGCATCGCCACCTTCTCCGATCTCTCGCTGGACCGACCCGGGAACGGCTACACGCTCTCTGCGTCAGCATCCGGCCTGAGCGGCGCGGTGAGCAGCGCCTTCAATGTGACCACCGGCGCGGCGACCACCATCGCGGCCAATTCGTCGACTTCGCTGAGTGGTACGGTCGGTAGTCCGGTCTCCCCGGCGCCATCCGTCATGGTCTCGCCCGTGCCCTCATCGAATACATGCGACCCGACTTCCACCCGTCGCAGAAGG
>CBINCZ010000200.1:0-5263 GCA_966249295.1 uncultured Gemmatimonadales bacterium | reverse complement strand
CACGACTCACGACTCACGACTCACGACTCACGACTCACGACTCACGACTCACGACTCACGACAGGGTACAGGCTTCCGGGTGGGGGATGCGGTGATATGTGGCACAGGAGGCGCTGGGCCCCTCCTGTGATCACCGGCACAACGAGAGGCCCGCGGCTCTGGTACTCTCCTGCCATGAAGAGCCACCCTCCCGCCTCACGGCTCGCCCAGCGCGATGGCGCTCCCGCTGACCGGCCGGACGCGGGCACGCGCCTCTCCGCCAGCCAGATCCATGACAACGTGATGAGCCAGGCGAACGAGGAGCTCGACCGGGCCGCCAGTTCGCTGTTCATCTCCTCCCTTGCCTCCGGCCTCGCCATCGGCTTCAGCTTCCTGGGCGGGGCGTACGCCAGCTCGGTGGCCAGTCCCGCGCATGCCGGCGCGGCCATGGCGGCGGCCTACCCCCTCGGCTTCATCCTCGTGATCATGGCGCGGAGCGAGCTCTTCACCGAGAACACGCTCACACCGGTCCTGCCGCTGCTCCACCGCCGCAGCACCGAGGCACTGGTGAAGATGCTGCGGGTCTGGGTCCTGCTCCTCGCCGGCAACCTGCTCGGCACCGTCATTTTCGCGTGGCTCATGGCGCGGACGCCGGCACTGCCGGCCCCGTTGCAGCGGGCCATGCTCCAGGTAGCCGAACAGGCCACCTCAAGCTCGTTCCTGCTCACGCTCTACCAGGGAATTTTCGCGGGCTGGCTGATCGCCCTGCTGACGTGGGTGCTGGCGTCCACCCACCGGACCGGTGCCCAACTGGCGCTGATCTGGCTGCTGACCGCGCCGATCTCCGCCTTCGGCTTCAGGCATTCGATCGTGGGCTCGGCGGAAGCGTTCTACCGTGCCTGGTCAGGGTCATCGGGCTGGGGGCCGATGATCGCATTCATTGCGGCTGCTGTCGTGGGCAACACGATCGGCGGGGTGCTGCTGGTGGCGCTATTGAATTACGGGCAGGTGGTGACGGAGCGGCATGACAAGGGGCAGGTGCAGACGGAGGTGGCGGAGACGTAGGGGCCCGGCTTGACGGGCCCGGCAAGCCTGGCCCCTACGCCGTGCGCATGCCCCTCGATGCCTCTTCCGCCGCGGTAACATCCTCCGCACTGGCGCGCAGGGCGGCGGCGATGCCGAGGTCGCGGACAATGGCGTCGGCCATGCGCCAGCCGAGGTAGTAGCCGGAGCGTTCAGGGAGGACGCGGCCATTCACGAGACGGGCGCTGGGGCTCATGCCGCCGGTGAGGTAGCGGAGCCGGAGCCCCAGCCCGCGGAAGTCGAGCTCGGGGCCAGTGATACGGCGGAGCAGCGATTCCATTTCCCGCAGACGGTTGTACTGGCGCCGGGCATAGCCGAAGTAGTCGGCGGCGGCAAACCCGGGTGCAACCTGCTGCGCGGCGTGAACCGCGAGCCCTTCATTGACCAGCAGTTCGCGCAGGGTGGCCCGACTGCCGGTGACCCAGTAGTCATAGTAGCCGGCGTTATCGTCTACCAGCCGCCGGATTTCGCTGGCGCTGGTGGGCGAGGTGTAGCGAACCACGTGCGCCAGCTCATGCACCAGCCAGACGGGAATCAGCTCCGGCGAGAGCCCCATTCCGTAGGTCTCGGCGTTGGGGCGGCCGGTGAAGTGCTCTACGCAGATGAAGGCTGCGCCGCGGCCGTCAATGACCAGCTCGCCGGCGTTGGCGGCACCCATCCCCACCATGAGATACACGTCGGCGGGACGATCGAGCTGCAGCAGTTCGGCGGCCGCCGCCGAGGCATCCTCCGCGATCGCTTCGAGGTTGCGCGAGGCCATGACGGCGCGCAGGTCGTCCCGCTTCGCGGCCAGCGCATCGCGCACCACCTTCTGCGCCTGCGCCGAATCGGGATCGAGTACGTAGTTGCGCCAGTAGGCGTCGAGCACGGGCCGATGCGCCTCGCGATAGCGGGCGTAGGCAGCTTCAGGTTCGTCGGCGTCGATGACGGAGAGGAATTCGGGAAGGAGGTTGATGAGCACGCGCCATGATAGAACGCAAGCGGAGCTTGCGCAAGACGGCTAGACGGCTAGACGGCAAGACGGCAAGACGGCTAGACGGCTAGACGGCTGGAACTGAATGGCGAGAACTAGCCGTCTAGCCGTCCAGCCGTCTAACCGTCTTCAGTGCAACTCCGTCTTCTTCTTCCTGGAAACCTCGTCCAAAAACCGCCGCTCGGTTGGCGTCAGGCTGTCGATGCCCTTGGCGCTGATCTTGTCGAGCAGGCGATCGAGCTCGGCGCTGGTGGCGTCAGTCTCGGGGCGCGGGCGCGGGCGCATGACGCCCGGCGGCGAGCGGCGGCTCATCGCCGCTTCCTGAGCCACGGGCGGCACCCGCACCAGGTGCTCGACCGGCTTGGGCGGGAAGGCCTGGCTCTGCGAGGCCTGCAGGCGGAAGAACAGGAAGCCGAAAATGGCGCCGCCAATATGGGCGATGTGGGCGATGCCGTCGCTCGGGGCGAGGAGCGCAAGCGCCACGTCGAGCGCCACAAAGGCGAGCACCAGGGTGCGCGCGCGGATGGGAACGGGGATCGGGAAGACGAAGAGGCGCGCGTCCGGCCAGTAGAGCGCGAACGCCACGGCGACACCGAGGATGGCGCCTGAGGCACCGATGATCGGGCCGACCACCATGACCTTGCTCAGCGCCCAGCAGAACGCGGCTGCGCCAATGCCGCAGTAGACGTAGTACAGCAGGAACTTGCTGCTCCCCATCCGCTCTTCCACCGCGCAGCCGAACACGAAGAGCGCAATGGAGTTGAACAGCAGGTGCAGCAGCCCGCCATGGACGAACAGGTAGGTCACCAGCCCCCACGGCTGGCTGCCGATGTCGCCCGGGTTGAAGGCAAGCGACGCCCGGATGCCGGGCGCCGTGAAGATGGTCTCCAGCAGGAGGAGGACCACGGCGTTGGCGGCGATCAGGCGCCCGACCCATGGGGTTATCCGGGGGTACGACAACAGACTCATGGCGCGTGCGCCCTGCCTTCTCTCGTGTCCGGCCGCCTACTGCCCGGCCGCCCGGCGGGCGGTGCGGCAGATGCGCTCGCACAGCTCCGGGAAATCGATGCCAACCGCCGCCGCCGACTGCGGCATGAGGCTCGTGGCCGTCATGCCCGGCAGCGTATTTACCTCTAAACAGAAGAGCCGGCCCTCGGGTGTCAAGCGAAAATCGACCCGGGAGTATCCGCCCAGCTTGAGCGCCTCGTGAGCCAGGACACCAAGCCGGCCGCACTCCCGGGCCACCGACTCCGGGAGGTCCGCCGGGAAGGTCTCGGTGGACATCCCCGGGGTGTACTTGCACTCATAATCGAAAATATCGTGCCGGGGGACGATCTCCCCCACGGCCAGCGACTTGCCCTCGAGAATGCCTACAGTGAGTTCCCGTCCCGGAACGAAGCGTTCGATCATGACCTCGTCATCATACTGCCGCGCCAGCGCCACAGCCGCGTCGAAGTCCTCCGCTCGCTGCACCACCGTGAGCCCCACCGTCGACCCCTCCTTGCAGGGCTTCACCACCAGGGGCCAGCCGAACTTTTCCTCCGCCCGCCCTACGGGGATCGGGGCCATGCACCAGTCAGCGGTGGGTACGCCGGCCTGACGGAAGAGCCGCTTGGAGATGTCCTTGTCCATGGCCATAGCGCTGCCCAGCCGCCCGCTGCCCGTATATGGGACACCCACCATCTCGAGCAGGGTTTGCAGGGTCCCGTCCTCGCCGTGGCCGCCATGCAGTGCCAGAAAGAGGACGTCGGCATCGCGCACGGCGCGAAGGCCGGAGAGCCCCGACAGCAGGAGACCGCGCTCGAGGGCGGTGAGTCGCTCGATGGACGGAGGTTCGGCGCCCACGGTGCCACTCAGCAGTGTTCCTTCTTCATCCCTGGGGACGTAGCCCAGCGCCGTGTCCACCACCGACACGTCATGCCCGCGTGAGCGGAGCGCGGCGACGATCTGGGCGGCGGACGCCAACGCCACGTCGCGTTCGGAAGAGGTGCCGCCGGTGAGTACGGTTATGTGCATGGGAGAGTTTGGGGTTCAGGGCTTAAGGCATAGGGCGTAGGGCGTAGGAATCGTAGGTCCTTAAGCCCTACGCCTTACGCCTTTTGCCCTATTTCCCGATCATCCTCTGCAACAGGTCATACCGGCTCACGATGCCGACCGGCTTGCCGTTCCGGGTTACCAGCACCGCCGGGCTTTCGCGGGTGAGCGCCGAGGCCAGGCGATCCACCGGAAAATCGGGGTCTACCTCCGGGAACGGCTCGTCCATCACTTCCTTCACCGGGCGATCGAGCAATGCCGGCTGGGCCAGGGCGCGGGTCATGAGCGAGTTCTCGATCAGCCCGCCGACGCACCGGTCATCTTCCATGACCGGAATCTGGCTGACGCCGTATGACGACATCAGGTTGAGCGCCTGCCGCACCGCGGCGCTGGGCGCCACCTGGACCAGCGCCGGCGCGCCATCGCGACGCGCCGAGATTACGTCGCCCACGGTCACCGGGGCGCGATCCAGCATCTGGTTCTCTTCCATCCAGTCGTCGTTGAAGAGCTTGGAGAGGTAGCGCTCGCCGGTGTCGCAGAGAATGGTGACGATGCAGGCGTTGGGGTCGTCGAGTTCCTGCGCCACATCCAGCGCGAGTGCCACGTTGAGCCCCGAGGAGCCGCCCACCAGGATCCCTTCTTCCCGCGCGATGCGCCGCGCCATGGTCATCGCTGTCTTGTCTGGCAGCTGGCGCCACTCGTCCACCTGGTCGAACCAGACGGTGGTGGGGATCTTGTCGCCGCCGATCCCTTCCACCTTGTACGGATGCCCCACGCCCATCACGCCGTTCTTGGCGTAGCCGGTGTAGAGCGAACCTACAGGATCTCCGGCGATCACCCGGATTTTCGGGTTCTTTTCCTTGAGATACTTGCCCGCGCCGCTCACCGTGCCGCCGGTGCCGGCGCCGGCGATGAAGTGCGTGACCTTCCCCTGGGTCTGCTCCCAGAT
Source organism: uncultured Gemmatimonadales bacterium (assembly GCA_966249295.1). Classification (GTDB taxonomy): domain Bacteria; phylum Gemmatimonadota; class Gemmatimonadetes; order Gemmatimonadales; family GWC2-71-9; genus CAMLHP01. Next base: position 245 of record CBINCZ010000200.1, on the reverse strand, counting down.
CTCGGGGCCGGTGGTGCGATAATGTGACTCGGGATTCTGCTGGTTGTAGAACTGGTTGGCGAGGATGGCGCCGGGCGTGTCGTGGACGATCTGCTTGGCCTTCATCACGTAATTGTCAGGATGATCGGGCGGAACCGCGGTGGGTGTCACCACCACGTCGGCGCCGTAGGCCTTGAGCAGCCGGACTTTTTCCTGCGACATCTTGTCCGGCATGGTGAAGATGCAGCGATAGCCCTTGAGCGCCG
>CBINCZ010000199.1:0-5266 GCA_966249295.1 uncultured Gemmatimonadales bacterium | reverse complement strand
ATGGCGTCCTTGGCATTGAGCGCGAGGTTGAGCAGCGCCTGCTCCAGGTGACCGCGGTCCACCCGGATACCGCCCGGCGTGGGATCCAGGTGCATCGTGAGCTGGACACTCTCTCCCAGCACCGACCGCAGCATGTCGCCCAGGCTCGTCACCACCTCGTTCAGGTTGACGGCCGTCGGCCGCATCGGCATGCGGCGCCCGAACACCATGAGCTGCTGGGTGAGCGACGCCGCGCGTTCCGATGCCTTGCGGATCTCGATCGCATCGCGCCGGCGCGCATCGGACTCGTCCATGGCCGCGACGAGAAAGTCCGCGAAGCCCATGATAATCATGAGCATGTTGTTGAAGTCATGCGCCACGCCGCCGGCCAGCCGGCCCAGCGCTTCCATCTTCTGGGCTTCGCGCAGCCGCTCCTCGGCGCCCAGGCGCTCGGAGTCGTCCTGCAGGTTGGCGGCGAGGAGCACGCCCCTCCCGTCCGAGATCGTGCTCAGGTCCACGCGCACGGGAAATTCGCTGCCGTCGCGCCTGCAATGGCGCGAGGCGTAAGCCACGCGACCGGTCTGGAGCGCCCGGCGGGTTTCCTCCCGCGCGAAGTCGCGATACGCCGGCGCGGTCAGCTCCCAGATGGGCATGCTCGCCAGCTCGTCCGCCTCGTATCCGTGCATGCGTGCGTACGTGTCGTTCACGCGCACGTAGCGGCCGGTTTCGGGATCGCCGATGGCCACGCCCCAGCCGGCGTGCTCGAAGATCTTGCCCCAGCGCGAGAGCTCGGCCTGCGCCTCGGTGCGCTGCGCCAGCTCATCCTGCACCGCACGGAAGAGCCGGGCATTGGCGACGGCCAGGGCGATCCGGTCGGCGAGGGCGCGGAGCAGTGGGACATCCTCCGGCGTGTACCGTCGCTCACCACCGGCGTACGCCACGGTCAGCGCGCCGAGGACCTGCGTGTGCGTCACGAGCGGCACTGCCATGAGCGACGTGATACCGGCCTCGCGCAGCGGCGCATTGCTCACGCCAGCCGGCGCAAGCCGATCCAATGCTGCCGCATCGAGTGTGTAGAGGGGCACTGGCTCGGCGGTGCGAAGCGCGAGGGAGATCGGGTGATCGCTCCAGTCGAGCAGCGGCATGAACTGCCGCAGCGCGCGAACCACTTTCCCGTCCCGGGCCGGGTTGGCCGAGACGACGCGGGCGCGCTGTACAATCCCGGCGGGAGAGAGCAGGTCCACCAGGCAGTAGTCGGCAAAGTCCGGCACCACCAGGTCGGTGACCGCGTCCAGCGTGGTTTCGATGTCGAGAGACGCCGTGAGCCGTGCACCAGCCTGGTAGAGGAGCTCGCGCCGGCGTCGCTCGCGCCGGACCTGGGTGATGTCACGCGACACACCAAGGACGCCCGTCGGCCTCCCGCTGGCGTCCCGCATGACGCTCTTGCTGCTCTCGAAGACCCGGAACTCACCGTCGAAGGTCTCGCCCGCTTCCTCGAACACCAGCGTTTCGCCCCTGGAGAGGACGAGCCGGTCATTCGCTTCCAGGACCGCTGCCATTTCAGGAGGAAAGAGGTCGCGATCGGTGAGGCCTTTGGGATCCCGGCCCAGCAGCTCGCGGTGGGCCCGGTTTCCCATGATGTAGCGTCCCGCGATGTCCTTGGCGTAGATCACGTCGGCCGTGGAGTTGATGACCGTCTGCACCAGATTGGCGCTGGAGCGCGCTTCCTGTTCCGCCGCCCGCTCCGTCGTGGAGTCACGAAGGAAGCAGCGAAGCCCCGGCGCGCCTGGAAGAAACCGGGCGGCAAACCAGCGCTCCAGCGGCGGGAAGAAGGCCTCGATCTCGACCGGGCGCTGCTCCCGCACGGCCCGTTCGGCAGCGCGGAAGAGCGGCGTGCCGATCAGCGCCGGCACCTCGTTCCAGATGACTCGGCCGGTGAGCTGGTCAGGCTCAAGCCCCAGGCGCATGAGGTAGAAACGGGCAGCACGGTTCAGCCGCACGATCCGCCATTCGCTGTCCAGTACGACGAACAGCTCCGTGAACTGGTCGAGGGTATTGAGGGTGTCGTCGTTTCGACGGCGGTCGGCGGGGGGGTGGGAAGGCATGTATTACCTCGTCGCCGGTCCGCGACCAGTAGGGGCGGCCCGCGGGCCGCCCCTACTGGTTTGCGGGCCGGCTCCAATCATATAACGCAGCATAGAAATCCATGTTCCGCTGGATGATGCGCACGTAGTCGCGCGTCTCCGCATACGGAATCCGTTCCGCAAAGACTTCCGGGTCGGCCACGCCGGCCTTGTCGTCCCATCGTTCCACTCGACTCACGCCAGCGTTGTATGCGGCCAGGATCTCGACGGCGGTCGCATAACGCTCGCTCAGTTCGCCCAGATGCGCCATGCCCAGTTCCATAGTGACATCTGGCTCAAAGAGCAGGACCGCATCCCACATGGGATAGCCCAGGGAACGGGCAACGGTGTGGCCAACGCTGGGCATCACCTGCATCAGGCCGCGCGCGCCGGCGCTCGACACCGCCGTAGGCGTGAAGTTGGACTCCTGGCGGATCAACGCGGCCGCGAAGACCGGGTCCACGCCGCGCCTGGTAGCCTCCGCAATGAGCGCGGGGCGATGGACCACGGGATAGAGCAGCCGGTATGTGCGTGCATCGCGCGGCGCGCCGGCGGAAATGGCCCGCCAGGTGAGCCGCATGGCTCGTGATGCCTCGCCCGCATCACGAAGCGCCGCAGCTACACCAAGGAGACGCTCGGCATCATTGCTGGTGAGCTCCGAAAGCGCCGAGAGCTCCCAGCGGGCCTCGCGATCCATGCCCAACTGCCGCAGCAGCGCGACGCGGGCCAGCGCACTGTCGGCATCGGGTACGGACTGAAACTTGTCCTCCGCAGAAGCCGGCACCCACGGCTGCTGGCCCAGCCGGCGGCTGGCCAGCGCGCCATAGTAGCCGAGCGAGTCACGTGCCGCGAGACGCCAGCGCTCACGCGCCGCAGCCGTGTCCCCGGCCTGCGCCCAGGCCCGCCCTGCCCAGTAGCGGGCCGCCTCCCGCTCCGAGTTCGCGCCCGACCTGGCAGCCAGCGCATCGAGTTCGGTTGCCGCCGTCTTCGCGTGCCCGGCCACAAGCGCGATGATGGCGGCGCGGAAGGCCGCCTCGGGGGCAAGGCTCGCACGGGGATATCTGGTCACCACGGTGCGGAACGCGTCGCGCGCCGCCGCATCTCGATCCTCATCGGTGGCGAGATCGCCCAGCAGGAAGAGCGCCGTGGCCGCGGGCTCGGTCTCGCCGGGATAATCCCGCAGGAGGGCGCGGAGCGCCTCGCGCCCCGCCTGGAGCCGGCCTTCGCGCACCATGGCCCGGCCCCGCTGGTAGGCGGCTGATGCCGCCAGGCTGCGGGGCGCCTTCACTCGCGAAAACTGCGCCGAGGCCTCGGCGTAGCGCCCCAGCGCAAAGAGTGCCCGCCCATACTCCCAGCGATCGCGCGACTCCCCGAGGCCGGCCGCAAAGGCCCGCTTGTAGGCCGCCACTGTACGGCTGGCCGGTCCGCGCGAGGCAATCGCCCGGCCCACCAGGAGCTCGGTGCTGGCGGGCAGCGGCGCAAATCCGGCGTCGAGCACCCGGACCGCCGCCGAGGCGAGCGCCGTACCAGGAGCGGAGCGAAGGGCCTGCAGCAGGTCGTCATGGAGACTGTCGCGCGCGGCACTTCCCGATGCCGCGAGCGCAAGCCGAAGCCGCCAGGCCTGCTCGATATCGCCCGCGCTGGCATACGCCGAGGCGGCCCGGAGCGAATCGCCGCTGCGCTTGAATCCATCAGCGCGAGCAAGCGGCACCTGGGCCTCCACCACGGGACGCGTGAGTGTGGCAAGGTGCGCCGCACGCGTTGCGCTGTCACGGGTGACGATGGCAGCACGGTACACCAGCCAGTCGGCGATGGCAGGCAGTTTCTCCGCGGCGGCAGCGTACGCGCTCGCCGCCCCGTCGAGCGAATCGAGCCGGTCGAGCGCACGGGCTAGGATCACCTGGCGTTCGGCCTGTTCGCGCCCCGAGGCTGTGCTCACCGCCAGGCGCGACTGCGCGGCGGCGGCAGAATCAGCACCGGCTTCCAGCAGGGCACGCGCAAGCAGGGCGCGCCCCGCCCCGTGATCTTCGTCGAGCCACGCCTGTCGCTCGAGCAATTCACGGACTGAGGTCCAGCCGCCCCACCGGCTCGCCGCGGTGGCCGCGAGCAGGGTCACCTCCGGCGTCCTGCGCGTGCTGTCCGCCAGCACCGGCGCAAGCAGGCGGCTCGCGTGCCATGGCTGTCCCCGCTCGAGTGCTGCCCGCGCATGCTCGACGGCGCTGTCGGCGGCGGCGGCCACCAACCGGTCCACCGGCGGGGTCACCACCGGAACAGGAAGGGGACAGAGCAGCGCGAGCGAGAGCGTGAAGAGGATCATGGCTTCCGGGGAGGAGCGGGCATAGAATCAATGAATGCGAAAGTCTCGGAGTGCAAATGTTGATGTGGACCTGCAAGCACCGGGCCGTGTCCGCCTCGATCAATGGCTCTGGGCCGCGCGCTTCTTCAAGACGCGCACCCTCGCCGCGACGGCAATCGCCGGCGGCAAGGTGGAGCTGAACGGGCAGCACGCCAAGCGCTCAGCCAGCGTACGCCCGGGCGACGAGCTCAGGATACGCCTGGGTCCCTACGAACATATCATCGCCGTGCGCAACCTGGCCGCACGGCGCGGGCCAGCAAGCGAGGCGGCAAAGCTGTATGAGGAAACCGCGGAGAGCCGGGATGCGCGGGAGCGGCTGGCCTGGCAGCTCAAGCACGCCCCCGCGGGGTTCAGCTTTGAGGAAAAGGGGAGACCATCCAAGCGGGATAGGCGGGTGATGGAGAAGTACCGTCATAAGTCATAAGTCGTACGTCGTAGGTCATACGACTTATGACATACGACTTACGACATATTCCCCGCCACCGCTTCCCCGAACTCACTGCACTTGAGCAGCGTGGCGCCCTCCATCAAACGCTCGAAATCGTAGGTCACCCGCTTCTGCCCGATGGTCTTTTCCAGTCCCCGCACAATGAGGTCGGCCGCCTCGGTCCAGCCGAGGTAGCGCAGCATCATTTCACCGGAGAGAATCACCGAGCCGGGATTCACCTTGTCCTGGCCCGCGTACTTGGGCGCGGTGCCGTGGGTGGCCTCGAAGATGGCGTGGCCGGTCACGTAGTTGATGTTGGCGCCCGGTGCGATGCCGATCCCGCCCACCTGCGCCGCCAGCGCGTCGGAGATGTAGTCGCCA
>CBINCZ010000198.1:0-5288 GCA_966249295.1 uncultured Gemmatimonadales bacterium | reverse complement strand
CGGGCGCTTCAGCCAGCCGCCCGACTATCAGTACCTCGTGGACGCCGCGTTTGACGACACCACCCGTACCGGTCGCTTCCGGCAGGGACACCCGAACCTCGGCTTCGAGGATTCATGGCAGTATGAACTGAGCCTGCGCGCCAGGCCCCGGCCCAACCTCAGCATTCGCACCAACGTCTATGTCAAGCGACTGGAAGGGCTGGTATCATCAGTGCCGCTGGGGCAGGATCCGGACTCCTCCATCTTCGGCAATACAGACATCGGCACCGTGAAGGGCCTCGAGGTGATCCTCGATCGCGAACTGCGCGATGGATTCGGTGTGCGCGTCGCCTATACGCTGCAGCAGGCCACCGCCTCATCCACCAGCGCGTTCCTGCTCCGGCGTGCCATCCGGATCGACACGCTCACGCACGACACCATCTTCCCGGCGAAGGTGGAATTCCCCCTCGACTACGATCGCCGCCATACGCTGACCCTCATCCTGCAGGGCCAGGTCAGCGACAGTGCCGGCCCGATGCTCGCAGGCCTCCGGCCCATTGCCGGCCTTGAGGCAGCCCTTATCGGGCGGGTGAACTCGGGCCTGCCCTACAGCAGCCGTCCACTGGGCGCGGACACCATGAATGCGATCCCGAACGATGCCCGGTTGCCCTTCACGACCACCTTCGACCTGCTCCTGCGCCGTCCGCTGCGCCTGGGCGGCGTGCTTGGCGGCCTGTACCTGGACGTGCGCAACATTCTCAATCGCCGCAATGTCGTGGCGGTGCGCCGCGACACCGGAACGCCGGACGCACCCAGCGAACTGATCCAGTCGATGGCCATGCAGGCCTACACCGCCAACTCGGCTCCCATTCCGTACGAATCGGAACGATACCGGGCCGAGGCGGACCTCAATCACGATGGGTACGTGGCGGGACAGGACGAGCTGCTGCCCATGTACCAGGCCGCCGCCGCGGATTACCTGCAGCCGCTCTTTGCCTACGGGCCGCCCAGGCTGGTGAGGTTGGGGGTGGAGCTGGTGTTCTAGGGGAGTTGTGAGCTGTGAGCTGTGAGAATGTGGTGCTCTTAGCTCTTAGCTCTTAGCTCTTAGCTCTTAGCTCTTAGCTCGCAGCTCCTAGCGCTTAGCTCCCAGCGTCTCATACGCCGCGTCCGGCGGCGCATCGCCGTTGGGCCAGTCGTGCTCCTTGCCGGCGAGGTCGGGACGCGGCTGGGCATTGATGAACGCAGCGAGGTTGGCTGCCTGTTCGTCGGTGAGGGTGCCCGGCTTGTCGAACGGCATGTTGTGCCGGATGAACGATCCGGCAGTGCGGATGCGGGCCATGCCCGCGCCGATGTTGTAACTCCCGTCACCCCAGAGCGGCGGTCCCACGCCGCCCGATCCATCCGCATTGTGGCAGCGCGCACACTCCGCCGCGTACAGCGCGCGCCCGGCGGTCGTGTCGCCATGCAGCAGCGAGAATTTCGGCAACCCCTGTCCCTTCACCCGGGCACCCTGCGGGACCCCACGCGAGAGCCAGGCAAAGTACGCCACCATGTCCTTGACGTCCTGGCTGCCGGGCGGGGGCGCCTTGCCGTTCATGGAGCGGAGGAAGCATCCGCTGATCCGATCCTCGATGGTGAAGACGGCGGCACTGCGAGCGTTGTACTGCGGAAACCGGGCGTACACCCCAACCCACGGGATGCCGTTGGGCTGGGTGCCGTTGGCCGGATGGCAGCTGGTGCAGGCCAGCCGGTTGCCCACGTACCCGGGCATGCTGTCACGGGTGTCATTGAGGAGGGCGCGCCCACGGCGTATGGACGCGCCCAGTGGCCCCTCAGGAATCTCGGAGTCGGGCGGCACCACCAGCGGCACGCTGTCCGGGGTCATCGCTGCCATGCGCTCACCCGGCTGGCCGCACGCCAGGCTCGCGGCAGCAAAGAGCGCGAGTAGCGGCAGCGAGAGGGGCGCGCGCATCCCAGGCTCTCAGTCGCGCGCCAGCATCCGCTTGATGGGGCGCACGAAGACCAGCATCAGCGCGCACGACGCCAGCACGAACACCGTGACCGCCGTGAAGATCTGGTCGGTGGTGAAGGACCCGTAGAAGCCGGCAACGTTCCCGCCGATGAAATTGCCCACCGAGGCCGCCAGGAACCAGACGCCCAGCATCAGCCCCGCGTAGCGCATGGGTGCGAGCTTGGTCATGGCCGAGAGTCCGACCGGGCTCAGGCACAACTCGCCGACGGTGTGGAAGAAGTACGTCATGATGAGCCACATGGGGCTCACGCGGCCGCCGCCCGCGGAGAACTGGGCCGCCGGGATCAGGATGGCGAAGCCCACGGCCAGGAAAAAGAGGCCGAAGGCAAACTTCGCCGGCGTGGACGGTTCGCGCCTGCCCATGCGGAGCCAGAGCCAGGCGAAGACCGGGGCAAGCAAGATGATCCAGAGCGAGTTCACGGACTGCAACTGCCCCGCCTCGATCCGGATGCCGAGCAGCGTGCGCGCCGTGCTGTTCTGGGCAAAGAGATTGAGCGTGGAACCTGCCTGCTCGAACGCCGACCAGAACACGGCGGCACCAAGGAAGAGCACGAAGATGACCAGGTGCCGCTTGCGCTCATCACGGTCCCTGCTGCCGATCGTCAGCAGCCACACGAAAAAGAGCACCGATGTACCGAGCAGGATGAACGCCATGGTCGCATTGACGGTGGCCATGGCGGCGATCGCGCTATTGCCGGCCAGCGTCAGGATGGCGGCCCCGCCAATCAGCAGCGCGACGAGCGCGATCAGCGCCGCCCGGCGGCCGCCCGGTGCCAGCGGATCGCCCGGTTCCTTGCCGGCGCCCCGCAGGTGCTTGGCACCGAGCAGGTACTGCACGATCCCGAAGAACATGCCGACCGCGGCCGCCCCGAAGCCCCAGTGCCAGCTACGGGTCGGATCCATGCCCCAGCTCTCGAGCTGGGCGCGGAACCACGGCTTCTGGGCCAGGAACGCGCAGACCAGTGGCGCGATGAACCCGCCCAGGTTGATGCCCATGTAGAAAAGGGAGAAGCCTGAGTCACGGCGCACGTCGTCCTTGGTGTACAGCTGGCCGACGATGGTGGAAATGTTGGGCTTGAGGAGACCGGTGCCGAAGATGACGAGGAAGAGGCCGAGCAGGAAGAAAGGTATCCCTTCCATGGCGAGCGAGATGTGGCCGAACATGATGATGATGCCGCCCACCAGGACGGCCCGTTGCTGGCCGATGACCCGGTCGGCAAACCACCCGCCGGGCAGCGCCGTCAGGTACACCATCGAGGTGTACATGCCATAGATCGGGCCGGCGGTCTCGGCGCTGAACCCGAGTCCCCCCGTGGCAACCGACGCCGTCATGAACAGGATGAGGATGGCCCGCATCCCGTAGTAGCTGAACCGCTCCCACATCTCCGTGAAGAAGAGCGTGGCCAGCCCGCGCGGGTGTCCGAAGAAACCGCGGTCGGTCGTCGTATCAGGCGCGGCCGCGGCCGCCGTGGCAGTTGCGTGCAAGTGACGGGCTCCTGTGGTGAGGAAGACTCAGGGTTGGCGTCCGAGCTTGCGCTTCAGTTGGGCGAGCTGTGCCTCGACGGCGGCCTCGTGCAGCCGGCGCTCTTCGGCCGCCCGCTCGAGCTCGGCATCGAGATCGACGCCGGGCCTGCTCCCGCCTGCGGCCGCAATGTCGCGCCAGGCCCGCTCGATGGATTCCGGCGTGCCGGTACTGTGTCCGCGGGCCGCGGCGCCGTACTGCGTCATCAGCTCGTCGAGCTCCCGCTCCGCCAGCGCGAGTTCATCGCGCTGGACCGCGAGCTTGCGCTCCAGCATCTCGCTGCGGGCCTGGTGCCGGGCGGCAAACCGCTCCGCCACTTCCACCGTTTCCTGGTCGCTGATTCCGGCCGCGAGGTCCCGGCGGCGCACGGCATCCGCATGCCGGGTGCGCTCGGCGTCGAGCTCCTGCTCCGTGCGTGCCAGGGCATCGCGCATTGCGCCCAGCCCGGCACGCATCTCGATGACCGCATCCCGAAGCGCGCCGCTGCGCTCACCGGGTGATTCGGCGAAGAGGCGCTCCAGGCGGGCCTTGAGTCCGTCAAATGCCGACACGGGGCTCCAGCTCTCGGAGGAAAGGCCAAGGTTACGGGGCCCGCGCCGGGGCGTCAAGCGATGATCGCGCCCTGTGGCCGGGGTTATCTTGCGGGCAACGGCACGGACTCATCCGAATCGGAGGCGATCATGCCGAAATTGCCGGCACTGCTGGTCCTGCTGTGCGTTGCGGCTGCCTGCGGAGGCGACAAGCCCGGCGGCGCGAGCTGCGGCATCGCCGCCATGGTGGGCCCGACCCAACTGCTGAACCAGTTCACCATCCCTCGGATGACGCTGAGCCGGGCGCCCCGCAACGTGCCGGAGCGCCTGCCCGCGCGTATCGCCGCCGCCGGCGCCTTCTCCAGCGTGGTCGGCGTCTCGGCCGAGGCCGATTCCGTGCTGCTTGTCGGCGTCGAGGGCCAGGTCCCCGCCAATTTCGTGCTCGGGTTCGGGGTACTGGTCGTCACTCCGTCGGGGGCACCGCAGGGCATCATGCTCTACCAGGGCCCGCCCATCGAAGGCGCGCCGCAGCTCGGGATCGTGAACTTCGGCGACATGAGCGCCCCCCTGCTCGGCGTCGAGGCGGATGCCAGTGTCTATGAGGACCCGAACTGCGCGGTGTTTCCGGATTCGCTGAGAAAGTGACAGGCGTAAGGCGTACGTCGCAGGTCGTACGGCCTGCGACGTGCGCCTTACGACTCGTCAGTGCACTCCCAACTCCCTCAGAATTCTCCCCTCCGTCATCGCACCGGGAAAGAGAAACCGGTCGCTCATGCCATTCAGTGCAGCGCGCAGCGCAACGAAGCGCTCAGCGGCGGTGCGGAACACGTCGCCCAGCCCGTACTGATCGGCCAGCGCATGTTCTGACGCCATGCCGAATCCCCGCCGCCCCATCGAGTCGTAATACGAAACATCCGGCCCACCGTGGCGAGCCCGGCGCGCCGCGATATAATCAGGGTACAGGCCGGCGAGCCAGAGGGCCCGGTTGCCCAGGTGCACCATGACCATGAAGCGACGCTCACCGGCGCTGGCTTCGAGGTCGGCCAGGATATCCACGAGGAAGGCATGCTGCTGATCGTCGTGCCATGCGATGCGTACGGCCCGGTCGCGCTCGCCGAAGGCGAGCAGGAGCGACGCCAGGTAGTCGGTGAGCTCGCGATCGTCGAGACCGGAGGCCCGCAGATAGTGACGCATGGCCACATAAAGAAAGAGTCGTTCGCTCGGC
>CBINCZ010000197.1:0-5310 GCA_966249295.1 uncultured Gemmatimonadales bacterium | reverse complement strand
CTCGATTGACAGATCCAGCAGTGCGCAGGTCGCCCCCGGAGTGACCCACCGGGCCATCCGCTCCGCCGATGGCCCGTGGACGATCAATGTGCTCGACATCGATCTCGATCGCTGCACCGGGGTCGAGGCGGTGGCCAGCAGCGACAGCACGCTCACCCGCATGAAGACAACCGCGATGCTCACGGCGCTCTCGGCGCACAAGATAGTCCTCGGCGGCGTGAACGCCGACTTCTTCAGCCTGCGTACCGGCACGCCCACCAACCTGCTGGTGATTAATGGGACCATGCGAACGCCGCCCATTGCCCAGCCGGTGCTCGCCATCGACTCGTCGGGCGCGGCACGCATCGGCCTGTTCACGCTGGAGGGTGGCGCCCTGCGACCATTCCATCCACTGCAGGCCGTGGGCGGCCGCCCGGTGCTCGCGCGCGACAGTGCCATCGCCGCCGAGGTGGACACGTTCGGCAGCGCGGGATTCCGGGGCCCGAATCCGCGGACTGCCGCGGGCCTCTCCCGGGATGGCAGGCACCTCATCCTCGCCGTCATCGACGGCCGCACGGCGCACGACGCAGGCATGACACTGAGGGAGACTGCGGAATTGATGCTCGCCCTGGGCGCGCGCGACGCCATCAACCTCGATGGCGGCGGCTCGACCACGATGGTCGTGGCCGACCCCGACTCCGCGGGCCGGCTCCGGATCGTGAATCATCCGTCGGACAGGGGAGGCGAGCGCGCGGTGGGTGATGGGCTGGCGGTGGTGAGGAGCTGTGAGCTGAGAGCTGAGAGCTGAAAGCTGAAAGCGTAGCCAAGCTGCTACCTTCAGCCTTAAGCCTTAAGCCTTAGGCCTTAGGCCTTAAGCCTTCAACTCCCCACCCACCCCCGCACCAGAATCCCAAAAAACCCCGACTCCGCGAGCGGCGTCCGCTGCGGTCCGGTGATGATGTCGCAGGCAAAGGCGAAGTTGGTTTCCAGCAGCAGCGGGCCCTCGGACGTGAGCGCAATGTCCCAGCCCACCAGCGGCAGGGTCGGCGCGGCCTGGTGCGCCTGCTCGGCGAGCCGAGTGACGGCACTCCAGTCGGGAAGCTGGAAGCCGGGCACCGGGGAGCCGCTCGAGGGATGGACGTCGGCGTACTGCACGATGCCATCGGGACGCCACTTCACGCTGCCTTCGAGCTGGCCGGTTGCGAGATCGATGGCCGCCACCATGCCACCCGCGGTCACGTTGTCCACCACCGAGCCCGCCATCGGCAGCCGCACCGACGCGCGCAGCAACCGGGCCCGCCCGCCGGCCTCGAAGCCGGTGACGGCGCGAACGGTCGGCACCGCTTCCCTCGTGAAGGGATGCATGGAGGGGTGGGACCTGAGCCGCCGCTGCAGCACGTAGGGTCGGTTGTGGGAGCGCTCGCGGAGCAGCGCCAGCAGCCCGTCGGCATCGCACGCGATGTCGTGACCATCGGACCACCCGTCAGCGGTCCGTCGCAGGCAGAGCGCACCATGGCCACCGTAGTGGTTGGATGGCTTGGCGAACAGGTCGCAGTCGGGCAAAGCCTGCTCATCGCGCCAGGTCATGCTGCCGTCCTCGAACACGGCGATGAGTCCGGGCGCAGGAAGCCCGTGCCGGCGCGCCCAGGCCGGGAAGGTGCGCTTCTCGCCCAGTTCGGCGCGGAGCGCCCCATCGGACTTGTCGGCCAGGGGCCAGAGGACGGTGTTGATCTGCGCGGTGCAGAGATAGCCGTCCCACCTCCGGCGACCCCGCATTCCCAAGGCAAAGCAGCTGACGAAGGGCCCGGGCGCGACGCCGTAGCGCAGGTCGGCCCAGAGGAGTGCCAGGAATTGGCGCACCGGTCCGTTCCCGTGCACCTCCCGCAGGCCCCGGTGATGTTGTCGCACATACGCGGCACATCGCCGCACCGCACGCCACGGTTCCAGCGGTATGAACGCCAGCTGGGCCCAGCGGCTCGGCTGGTTTCGCAACTGTAGCCGGCGGTAGATGCCGGTGACCAGCCTGGCGTCGCTGAATCCAAGGCCCATGAGGGCCGCGGTAAGGCGATGCATGAATGGGATGCGGGCAGGATATGGGCCAAGGAAGCCAGGAGCTGAGAGCTGAGAGCTACGAGCTGAGAGTGGGCAGCAAAAAGCTGGACGAATACGACTTCGCCCAGCTTTCCACCCGAATCTCTAAGCTTTCAGCTCTCAGCTTCAGGCTACCAAATCCCTCAGCTTCTCCCCCGTCTCGCCTTCACGGAGCCGGAGCAGCGCACGATCGCGCAGCTGGCGGATCCGCTCACGGGTGACACCCATCATCCGGCCGATTTCCTCGAGCGTGCGGCTATTGCCGTCTTCCAGCCCGAAGTAGAGCCGCAGGACTTTTGCGTCCCTCGGCGGCAGGGTGGCCAGCGCGGCCTCGATGTCCGAGGTCTGGCTGTTCTGCAGCGTGCTGGTGTCCGTGCTTTCCTGCTCGGTGGCGGCAAAGCGCTCCATCCGCTCGTTGCCGTCGCCGTCACGCGTGGGATGATCCAGCCGCACCGCTTCCGCGTTGAGCGCGCTCAGGCTGCGCACCGCTTCGACGGTGAGCCCGGTGGCCCGCGCCAGCTCTTCGGTGGTGGGCATGCGGCCCATCCGGTCCTTGAGCAGCGTGGTGGTACGTCCCAGCCGGCTGAGGTCAGCCGTGCGGTTGAGCGGCACGCGGACCGGACGGCCGTGGCGGGCAATGGCTGCCTGCACCGCCTGGCGAATCCACCAGACCGCGTACGAAATGAACTTGACGCCCCGGTCCGGATCGAACTTCCGGGCCGCGGTCATCAGGCCGAGGTTTCCTTCTCCGATCAGGTCGACGAGCGGCACGCCCCGGTTCTGGAACTTCTTGGCGACCGACACGACAAACCGGACATTGTGGCGGGCCAGCTTTTCCTGGGCTGCAACACTGCCGCGGAACGCCTTGCGCGCGAGCTCCATCTCCTGCTCGCGCGTCAGGAGCGGCACCCGGCTGATTTCGTCGAGATACAGATCCAGACTTTCCCGCCCCTCGTCCACCGCGCGTGCGATCTGAGCCGGCCGAACGGGACGACGCTTGGTACGCCCTCTCATTGTCACGCTGAACGCCTCCTCAGGGCAGAGCCCCCATTCAAGCGCCAAAGCCGATACTCATGTACTTTCATGGTACAACTTGGCAAATATACGAGCTAAAACGCTGAAAATCAACGGCTTAGCTAACTCCATCGGCAGACGCGAGTTGCATCGTTTCCGGACACCGCCCGGCCGACGCGCTCGCTCCCAGCGGGGCGCTGTCAAATCTGCAGTCCGGACCCCGCCCAGGTTGTGCCCGCCGTCACGTGAAACTGTCGCAATCCGGCCACTGTCAACGTGGAGACGGGATGGATTGTTCCCGGCTGTTGGCTGTTGGCTGCTGGCTGTTGGCTGTTGGCTGTTGGCTATTGGCTTCTGGCGGCAAGCATCCACGACCAGCAGCCCAAAGCCAGCAGCCAGCAGCCAGCGACTAAAAAAGGCGGATCCGACTCGGACCCGCCCCGCCTTATACCCTCCGGCAGGCCTCAGGTCCCATTGCCCCGCGTCGCATTCCTGAACGACGACTTGGCGTCCGTCCCCGTCGCCGTCAGCTCCATGCTGCTGTGGTCGGTGGCATCGGTGAGCTTTACGATCCCGAAGGGCACCTCGCTACTTACCCAGATGTCCGAACCCCGCAAAGCGTTGCGATAGTGCGTTGCCCGGATGCTGCGGCCGGCGATGCGCAGGGTTTCGGTGCCCACCAGCGAGCTGCTGCGGCACGCGTCCACAATGGACTTGAGCAGCCCCGGGAGGCCCTGCCGGAGTCGGGACAGCTGCTGCGCGTTGAGCCGGATGGGTGGACCCGCAGCCGGCTGCAGCGCCCCGGCCACGACCGCCGCGGGGTCATACGGGAAGCCCGGCACCAGGACCTGGGAAACCACCACGGGCTTTCCCTCCCCCTGCACCCGATTCTCGAACCAGACGTGGCGGGTGCCACCCTGGTCCTCGCTTCCGACGATGGCAAAGCGCACTTCCTGGCGGCCGCTCTCACCCTGCGTGAGCCGATATTCGGCGTACGCTCCCGCCGCAGGGGTGGCGATATCACCACCACAAAGCTCCTGCGCCGGGAGCACTGCCGGCGCCGCGGCCAGCGCGCCCAGCATCGCCAGCCAGTTCCTGCCGTGTTTCATTATGTAACTCCCTCCTCATCGAGGTCAGGACACATTCTTGATTTCGGACACCAGCGTCGCCAGCGACGCCTTCGCGTCACCGAACAGCATGGCTGTCCGCGGGTTGTAGAACAACTCGTTCTCGATGCCAGCAAAACCTGAGCCCATGCCCCGCTTGAGCACGATCACGCTGCGGGCGTGATCGGCATTCAGGATGGGCATGCCGTAGATGGGACTGGCCGGATCGTTGCGCGCGGCCGGGTTCACCACGTCATTGGCGCCGATCACCAGCGCCACGTCGGCCCGCTCGAACTCCCCGTTGATCTGCTCCATGTCATGGAGCTTGTCGTAGGGAACGTTTGCTTCGGCCAGCAGCACGTTCATGTGCCCCGGCATCCGGCCCGCCACGGGATGGATGGCATACTTCACTTCCCCGCCCCGCTTCTCGATCAGGTCGGCGAGCTCCCGCACCAGGTGCTGGGCCTGCGCGACCGCGAGACCGTAACCCGGCACCACGATCACCAGCTTGGCGTACGCCAGCTGGATCGCGGCATCCTCGGCCGAGACCTGGCGCACCGTCATGCCTTCCGACGAGCGCGCCGCCACCACGCCGCCCGCGGTGCCGAACGCGCCAAAGAGCACGTTCGCGAGCGAGCGATTCATGGCCTTGCACATGATCTGGCTCAGGATGATGCCGGACGATCCCACCAGAGCGCCCGAGATGATGAGCACGTCGTTCCGGATGACGAACCCGGTCATCGCCGCGGCGATGCCGGAATAGGAATTCAGCAGGGAAATCACCACCGGCATGTCGGCGCCGCCGATCGGCATCACCACCAGCACCCCCAGCAGCAGCGACAGCACGCAGACGGCGTAGAAGGGCCAGAGCAGCGATGCAGGATGCGCCACCTGCCACGCGCCAAGCGCCACGATGGCAAGGAGCAGCACGGCGTTCACCACCTTCAGGCCGGGAAACACGATGGGCCGGCCGGAGATCAGCTCCTGCAGCTTGCCGAACGCCACCAGGCTGCCGGTCAGCGTGACGGCACCGATCAGCAGGCTGAGCTGGATGGTGATGGACGTGTCGATCGGCAGCACAACCCCGAACAGCTCCGACTTGAGGAACTCGGCCCCGCCC
>CBINCZ010000196.1:0-5317 GCA_966249295.1 uncultured Gemmatimonadales bacterium | reverse complement strand
CACCGACGACGGCCGCGCCCGCTGGGGCGTCGGCACCGATCCCGACATCCTCCGGGGCGGTCCCGCATTCCGGCTTCCCGCGCGTGAGCGCTTCGAGGTTACCGGCCACACCGACTCGCGCAAGCCGTGGCAGGTGAACCTCACCGCCAGTGTCGAACGCGAGCCGGCCACGAATTCCTGGCGCTGGGAAGTCACACCTGACTTCTTTGCGTTTGTCACCGACCGTCTCCAGCTCGGACTCACGCCGCTGGTCGGGCAGGCGCGCGAGGCATGGCAGTACGTCGGGACGGCGGAAGACCAGTCCGGCACGCCTCACTACGTCCTGGGCCGGCTGCACCAGACGACGGCGTCTCTCACGGCGCGGGGCACCTACGCCTTCTCCTCACATCTCACCATTCAGCTTTACAGCCAGCTGTTCCTGAGCGATGGCTGGTTCGACGCCCTGAAGGAAGTCACGGCACCCAGGGATCCCGATCCGGAACACCGGGTGAGCGAGCTGGGCGTTGCACCGGGATTCGAAGTCGCCGATCCCGACTTCTCCGACCGGGAGCTGCAGCTCAACCTCCTGCTCCGGTGGGAAGTCCTCCCGGGATCGACCCTTTTCCTGGTCTGGACCCACTCGCGCTTGGCCGATACGCCGAGCCGCTTCTCGCTGGGTGACGACGTGAGCGCGCTGATGCGGGGGCCCGCCGAGAATGCACTGCAGGCCAAGGTGAGCTACTGGATCGGCGGATTGGGAGGAGGAGGCTAAGTTTTCTGCCATGAGCACGTCAGGCAGGGAGCCGCTGATCGCCGGACACCCGGCGCTCGACTTCACCAATTCGGTGGGGTGGCACGCGGGTGCCAGCCAAAAAGAGCATTTCCATTCATATGGAGACCTGCTCGACTGGGCTGGTGACGCCAAGGTCCTGACCCGGCAGCATCTGGCGTCACTCGGGCGAAAGGCAGCGGCGCAGCCAGCGACGGCGCGCGCCGCGCTTCGGCGGGCAATCGCCATACGGGAAGTGATCTATCGCATCTTCTCTGCCGTCGCGCGGGGACGCACACCCGCACGCGATGACCTGGAGCGGCTCCATGCGGAGCAGATCGAGGCACTCAGGCATGCGACCATCCAGTGGTCGGGTGCGCTCGCGAATACCTTCGCGAAGTGCGACGATCTGCTGACGCCGGTGTACCCCGTGGTGCTGGCAGCGGTGGAGCTGTTGCAGTCGGATGAGCTTGCCCGGGTGCGTCAGTGCGCTAACGATCCCTGCGGCTGGCTGTTCGTTGACCGAAGCAGAAACGGCAGCCGGCGCTGGTGTTCCTCGAGCGACTGCGGGAACGAGAGCCGGGTGCGGAGGTTCAGGACGCGTAGCCGGCGCCAGGCGCCGGGCGCTGAGCGCTGAGCGCTTTCTCGTCATTCCCGCGAAAGCGGGAATCCATGAGGGCCCACCTGCGGCAATCAGCTACGTCTGGCGCACGTTCGGTACGAGGATTCCTGACGGAGGGGTTACCATGAGCTCTCTTTCGCGGCAGAGCCCATGCGGAATCGGCAACCCTGCGTCTACATCCTCGCCAGCGGCCCCAAGGGAACGGTCTATGTTGGCGTGACCTCCGATCTGGCAAAGCGCATCTGGCAGCACCGCGAGGGCGGGGTGAAGGGCTTTAGTCATCGCTATGGTGTCCACCGGCTCGTTTGGTATGAACAACACGCCACCATGCTGTCAGCCATCGCCCGCGAGAAGGCCATCAAGAAGTGGCGCCGCGCATGGAAGATCCAGCTCATCGAGGCGGCGAACCCGGATTGGGACGATCTCTATCCGTCATTGTTCTAACGTTTCGAAGTAGCCAAAGGGGAATGTGCCAGACGATGTGAAGTGCCCTATCCGGGCCCCTCATGGATTCCCGCTTTCGCGGGAATGACGGCCGGGTAAGCTCCTGCCCGTCGGGCCCGTCTTGCCCGCCCTGTCCGTCCTGTTCAGGCAAGCCCTCATGGATCCCCCATCATCCCCGCGAAGGCGGGAAGTTCGCTCGCATGACGAACGGGCGGACTTCAGCGCCCACGACCCATGACGCACGACCTACGTCCCGCCAGCAGCCAGCAGCCAGCAGCCAATAGCCAGCTATTTCCCCCCACCCGCCGCCAGCACCCAGTACGTCGCCGCGAGCTGGGCCCGCGCTGAGCCCTTCTCCGCCAATGCGCCACGGATCATCGACTGCTCCACCCAGCAGCGGTCTGCCACTGAGGTCGTGGAATAATTCTCCAGCAGGTCCAGCAGCCGCCGCCCATCCTTGTCTCCCAGGTTGGCGGCGATACGGGCCAGTGAGGCAGTGAGCCCTTCGCGAGACTGCGTGACCGGCGGGCGATCAGCCTCGAGCTCCGCCTGCACGGCGCGCGTCTGCCAGGCCGCCAGGTTCCGGAGCTGCGCATCGCTGAAGCGCGAAATCAGGTAGATCCCGCGTCGTGACGCATCGATGTCCACCCACCGTTCGCAGGTCGCCTTGTCGAGGTGGAGCAGCACCTCACCCCAGAACAGGAGCCGTTCCCACTGCTCAGCCGGGCCCAGCCGCATCAGCCCGTCCTGGGCAAGGCGCTTGCCCTCGGCCCGGGCCGCGTCCGCGTCGTTGATGCCGGTCTCGATCAGGTGTTGCTGGATCAGCGGCATCAGGGCGCGCGCCCGCATCTCTTCCATCACGTAGCGATTGAGCGACGCAGTGGCCGCCACCATCGCCGCGAGCTCCTCGGTCGTGGGCTGGGCGAATCCGATCTTGTTCTCCGGCTCCGCCGACACCATGTGACCCGACTGGCCATCCCGGAAGCTCGTCGTGAGGCGAACCAGGCCCTGGACCGTCTTCTCCTTCGGCCGGCCATGACAGACTCTCTCCAGCGCGTCGGCTTGGTCGTCCTCATATCCCAGCTGCCAGGTGCCGCCCTGGCGCCTGAATTCACCACCGGTAATGACGTACTCGCCGTGGATCGCATCGTCATCTCGTGCTCCCAGCCAGGCGATCGTGTCGCCCTGGGCGCTGGTGGATGCGATCAGCAGCGAATCATTCCAGCAGTAGAGCGCGGCGGGACCCGAGCCGCCGAGGGGCTTACCGATGGCGAGATAGGGCGAGTCGTCACGCATGGGACCGGTGGCGATGAGGAGCGACCCGCTGATCGGCTCATGGCTTTCGGTCAGCGTACCGAGATTGGTGACGGAACCCGAGAGCGTGAGACTCTGGGCGGAGAGCGGTGCCACGCCGGAGCCGACGATGAGCGCGATGCTGAGCAGGCTCGAGTGCAGTCGCATGCCGTCCCTATTCCTTGGTTCCGCGCAGCTGGCCCTCGAACCGGTTGCCGTTCTTGCGCTGGTCAATCCACGTCGCCGAGATCCGCCCGCCGCCGATCCTGCCCGTGAGCGAGCTGCCATTCTGTCGCGTGAGGGTGAATTCGCCATCGGTCACCGGGCCGGCGCCGGCGAAGCCGGTGTTGCCGCCCTGGTCGTTGGCCACAAAGAAATGAACGAACACGCTGTCATGCACCACCAGCACGGCACCCCGTCCGGACCAGTCGATCGGGTTGCCCTCCAGGCGCGAGTGCGCGCGCTCGCCCCAGCGGGAGCGCCACTCGAGCTGGTAGAGCCCGCTCGGCACATCAATGTCGAGCTCGGTGGGCCTGGCGACCACGCTGTCGGTGTAGGCGACGTCGCCGATCGTCGTGTCAGCGGCGAGTGCCATTCCCCCATTGTCGGTGAAATAGCCGCGCCAGTTCCAGCCGTCGTACACGTCGATCAGCACTCGGCCCCGGTCGGTGGCGAAGGCGTTGCTCACTAAGCGCACTACGCCCCGTTTCACGTCGCCCTCGTCCTGCCATTCATGGAACAGGAGACCGGTATTGGGCGCCGCCATCAGCAGGACGCCGGCCCAGGGCCTGCTCCAGTCGGTGCCGTTGTCGAAATGCGCCGAGGTGCGCCCTTCGGCGTAATACTCGTCGGCGAGCCAGGACTTGTTGGCACGGGTGGATGGCGACGGGAAGCGGACACCGGCGGTCACCTCGCCGTCACGGTCGCGCGTGTCGCCGGAAGCGGAGAATGCAGAGGCCAGCGTACTGGGTGACGACGCCCGGGCCAGAAGATGCTTCACGTACAGGGTGGGCACGGCAAAGTTGAGTGCCTGACCGTCGGTGCGATACGCCGTCGTCACGCCAATCACGTTGCCGTGCGCGTCGAGCACTGGCCCGCCACTGGAGCCGGGGCTGATCGCCGCCGACATCTGGATCCAGGCGTGGCCCTCGAGCACCCGCTTGGCGCTCACGATCCCTTCGGTCACCGTGAAATCGAGCCCGCGCGGCGCGCCGATCACGATCACCTTGCTGCCCACGGGCGGAATGGTGGCAGCGAGCGGCAGCGTGTCGAGATCCTGCGCGCTGATCTTCAGGATGGCGAGGTCATGCTCGGCGTCGGCGGCGAGTGCCGTCACGCTGCTGTAGCGCTTGCCCTGGGGGAAGCGCACCTCGGCCGCGCCGGCGCCGCGCATCACGTGATAGTTCGTCACGATCACGCCGTCGGGCTGGATCACGAAGCCGGATCCCTGCGCCAGCGTATCCCCGTCGGCCGTCATGGTCAGGATGGTGACCGTGGCCGGGGTCGCGGCATGCGCCACGTCAGCCGTGCTCTGGGCGGTAGCGGTGTGCGCGAGGGCGACAGAGCAGGCGACAGCGATGAACAGGTGCGGGCGGAGCATGGGAGGCTGACTGGCAACGCGGGTGCCATGGAGGACGAATTGGCCTAATGCGTTGTCGCGGAAACACTTATGGCAGTTGAGCCGAGGGGTGTGGGGAGGATTGGTGTTGCATTCTGAGTGAGCAGATGAACCACGGAGGCCCGGAGAACACGGGACCCTCCGTGTCTCTGTGCCTCCGTGGTTCCTTTCCCGATGAGCGTGAGAATCCCACAGCTCACAGCTCACAGCTCTTGACGCACACTTGACCGAGCCGAGGCATGCTCCTCCAGGACAGTCACGGGAGGCGTCCATGTCACGTTATCTCCTGCTCGGCCTGGCCTTGTCGCTCACGGTAACTGTGGGCTGCGATACCGGCTCCTCCGGATCCCTGTCGCCATCTGACCCAGGCGGGTCCACGCAACAGGTCTCCGTCACCATTCAGGGCACCGTGCGGCGCTGGGACGACTCCACTCCAGTACCCGGCGTGCCACTGGAGATGGTCCAGGTAACGCCCGCGGACCGACCGGACATGCACCTGGGATCGACCACAAGTGACGCAACTGGCAGATACACCCTGCGCGTCTCGATGGACTGCAGCACCGGGTGGGATGCCGTTGAGTATGGGCTCGAG
>CBINCZ010000195.1:0-5399 GCA_966249295.1 uncultured Gemmatimonadales bacterium | reverse complement strand
ATTTAAACTAAAATTTGCATAAATAAAAATTTTTGGGGTTTGGGTCTTGGGGTTCGGGCGTTGGGGATAGGGCGTAGCAGAAGGGGTCGGGACTCGACCCGAGTACCGACCACTCTCCTCCAACCCCTAACCCCTAGCCCCTAATCCCTACTCCCCTCCCTCTCCTTTTGCAGCACGCTGTTATGCCGGCTGTAGAGGAAGTAGATCAGAAAACCGATCACCAGCCAGACACCCAGCCGCTCCCAGGTGGCGCCGGGCAGCGTGGACATCAAGCCGAAGCAGGAAACAATGCCCAGGAAGGGCACCACCGGCACCCATGGGGTGCGGAAGGGCCGCTCGAGGTCGGGGCGCTTGTAGCGGAGAATCCAGACGCCGGCGCAGACCAGCACGAACGCCAGCAGCGTGCCGATGTTCACCATCTCACCCAGGATCTGGATCGGGAAGATACCGGCGATGATCGCCACGATGAGGCCGACCCAGATAGTGGAGAGGTACGGCGTGCGGAACCGGGGATGGACCTTGCCCGCCCAGCGACCCATCAGCCCGTCACGCGACATCGAGTAGAAGACCCGCGACTGGCCCAGCAGCATCACGAGCACCACCGAACCCAGGCCCAGCACGGCGCCCAGCGTGATGAATGGCGTGAGCCACTTGAGGCCGGCCACCGATTCCACGGCATAGGCCACGGGGTGCGGTACGTTGAGGTCGGTGTACTTGACGACACCCGTCAGCACCAGTGACACCAGGATGTAGAGCAGGGTGCAGATGGCGAGCGACGCAAGGATGCCGACGGGCATGTCCTTCTGCGGGTTCTTGGCCTCCTGCGCCGCCGTACTCACCGCGTCGAATCCGATGTAGGCAAAGAACACCAGGCCAGCGCCACGGAAAATGCCGGAGATCCCGTACGCGCCGAAGCTGCCCGTGTTATCGGGAATGAACGGCTTCCAGTTGTCGGGATTCACGTACCGCACGCCGAAGATGACGAACATCACCACCACGGCGAGCTTCAGGATCACGATGATGTTGTTGACCCTGGCGCTCTCCTCGATGCCGATGGTCAGCACGAAGGTGGCGAGGAGCACGACCGCCATGGCCGGAAGGTTGAGCACCGCCCCCGTGGTCCCGAAGCCCGTGTGCACGCAGCCGGCCAGCTTGTCCGCCACTTCGGAGGCGGTACAGAACGACAATGGCGCCATCGCGAAATGATCGGGGATATGGATGCCGAGGAACTCCATAAGGCTCCGGAAGTATCCGGACCATCCCACGCCCACCGTCGCCGCACCCAGCGAATATTCGAGAATGAGGTCCCAGCCGATGATCCAGGCAATGAACTCGCCCATCGTGGCATATGAATAGGTGTACGCGCTCCCGGCCACGGGCACCGCGCTCGCCATTTCGGCGTAGCAGAGTCCGGCGAAGCCGCACGCAATACCGGCGGCAATGAAGGAGAGCCAGACAGCGGGACCGGCGTAGAGCGCCGCGGCGACGCCGGTGAGGACGAAGATGCCGGCGCCGATGATCGCGCCGATGCCGAGCGTGGTGAGGTTGAGTGCGCCGAGACTGCGGTTCAGCGACCGCTCCCCGGTTTCCTCCGCTTCCGCCTTCAGGACGGAAATGGACTTCGTGGCCCAGAGACCCATGCGCTGCTCGCTGTTGGGGTGGCAGGGGGAGTGACGACGGACGCGGGTCACGGGACTCGGGACGTGCCTGCCCCGCGTCCCGCGTCTCGTGTCCCGAGTCCTACAGCGACGTCCCCGGAGGCGGCAGCTTCTCCTCCTGCGGCGTCTGCATCAGCTTCCGATAGCTCCATACGGTGAGCCCGAGCACACAGACCCATGCAATCAGCATGAACAGCAACGATCCCAGGCTCATGTGTCCGCTCCAGCGTTTGGCCTGCCCAGCCGCTTGCGCTGCCAGGCCGCCCTGATCAGGAAGAGTTGCAGGACCATGATGCCCAGCATCACCAGCCGGGACGCCGTTCTGGTGGCGTGCTGGTCCTCCGGCACGCCCTGGTACAGCAGCGTCGGCAGCGCATCCTGCTTGATCCACCACGCCATCATGACGAGGAGAAACACTGGTGTAACGTACGTCATGATGAACTTGAAGATTCGTGGAATCCGGATCGAGGCCCCCTCATGCAGCTCGCGCCAGGCATTGTCCGGCCCGAACACCCACATGAAGAGGATGGTCTCGATCAAGGCCAATATGACGAGACCGAACGTCCCTGCCCAGTAGTCCCACTCGGCCAGGAAGCCGCCGGTGTACCAGATGATGTGGCAGAGCCCGAGGAGCATGGCCACGGAGCCCATGATCCAGGCGCTCCGCTTGCGGGTCCAGCCGAAGTGCTCCTCCATGAAGGAGAGCGCAGGCGTTGCCATGGCCACCGACGACGTGATGCCGGCAAAGAAGAGCAGCCCGAACCACATGACGCCCGCCACGGACGTCATGATGGCGCCACCAGGGAGCTGGTTGAACACCAGCGGCATGGCGACGAAACCAAGATCAAACGTGCCACCCTTGGCGATGGCGACCGCTCCCGTGATCCCGAAGAACGCCACGATGGCCGGGATCGCCAGCGACCCGCCCAGCACCACCTCGGCCGTCTCGTTGGTGGCGGCGGTGGCGAGCCCCGAGAGCGCGATGTCGTCCTTCTTGGTCAGGTACGACGCGTACGCCTGAAGCGATCCCATTCCCACCGACAGCGTGAAGAAGATCTGCCCGGCAGCCGCGAGCCACACGCTCGGCTTGTTCAGCGCCGCCCAGTTGGGGCTGTACATCCAGTCGAGTCCCTGCCAGGGACCCACCATCCGGCCGGTCGCCACGCCATTCACGATCTCGGGATGCGAGTCGAGCGTGAGTACCCGGATGACCAGGATGGCAGCGAAGGCAAAGAGAATCGGCATGCCGATCTTGGCCAGTCGCTCGATGCCCGCCGTGAGTCCCTTGCTCACCACCCAGAAGTTGACGCCGATCGTGATGAAGAAGAAGGCGAATGGTGTCCAGAACCCGTGGACCGAGCCATTCTGCAGGTCCTGGTATGACGCCAGGAACTGCCGCATGCCCGCCTGGTCCAGCCCGCGGGTGGCACCCGTCACCGAGAACAGTGTCCATGCCAGGGTCCACGACTCGATGTAGCAGTAGTAGATCAGCACGATCAGCGGCATGAACAGGCCGAGGACGCCGAGGTACTTGGCGAGCGGGTTCTTCCAGAGCCGGTCGAACATCCCCGGCACGGACCCCTCGCCGTACTGGCCGCCGTGACGGCCCACGCCCCACTCGATCCACATGAGCGGGATGCCGACGAGGACGAACGCGATGAAGTACGGGATCATGAACGTCCCGCCGCCATTCTGCGTGAGCTGGTTGGGGAAGCGGAGGAAATTCCCCAGGCCCACGGCATTACCGGCCATCGCGAGGATCAGGCCGATACGGGAGCCCCATTTCTCACGGGGCTGGGCTGTGTCGGTCATTCGGATCGGGGTTAGGGTTGGAGACGGTATCAAGTCATATGTCGTACGACGTACGACATATGACTCACGGCTTATGACTGCCTAAGCGCTGTAGTTCGGTGCTTCTCTCGTGATCGTCACATCATGCGGGTGCGACTCGCGGAGGCCGGCCGAGGTGATCTGGACGAACTCGACGTCTCGCTGCAACGACGGGATGTCGCCCACGCCGCAGTAGCCCATGCCGCTCCGGAGCCCGCCCACCATCTGGAACAGGACATCCGCGACCGGGCCCTTGTAGGGCACCCGGCCTTCGATCCCTTCCGGCACCATCTTGGATGGCGCCAGCTCGCCTTCCTGGAAGTAGCGGTCAGCCGAACCGTCCTGCATGGCGGCGAGACTGCCCATGCCGCGGATCATCTTGAAGCGGCGCCCCTCGGCGAGCACGCTTTCACCTGGGCTCTCCTCCGTGCCGGCGAGCATGGAGCCCATCATGGCAGAGGACGCCCCAGAGGCAAGCGCTTTCACCACGTCACCGGAGTACTTGATGCCGCCGTCGGCGATGACGGGGACGTCACCGGCGCCGCGCAGCGCCTCCATGATGGCAGTCACCTGGGGCACGCCCACGCCGGTGACGACCCGTGTGGTGCAGATGCTCCCCGGTCCGATGCCTCCCTTCACCGCGTCGGCACCGCGGCGCACCAGCTCGCGCGCCCCATCCTCCGTGGCCACGTTGCCGGCAATCAGCTGGGCGTCCGGAAACGCATCGCGCAGGAGCGAGAGAGTCTGCAGCACACCCTCGCTGTGGCCGTGCGCCGAATCGATGACGATGACGTCGGCCCCGGCGTCGAGCAGGGCTGCCGCCCGTGCCTTGTCGCGCGGCGAGCCGCCTACGGCGGCCGCAACGCGGAGCCGGCCGTGCTGGTCCTTGTTGGCGTTGGGAAAGTCCCGCCGCTTGAAGATGTCCTTGACGGTGATGAGCCCCTTGAGCACACCGTCCTGATCCACCACCGGCAGCTTTTCAATACGGTGCTTGGCCAGGATCCGTTCCGCATCTTCGAGACTGGTGCCGACCGGCGCCGTGACCAGCTGCTCCTTGGTCATGGCGTCCCGGATGGGCTGGTCCAGGTTTCGCTCGAACTGGAGGTCGCGGTTGGTGATGATCCCGACCAGCCGGCCACTGCCATCCACGATGGGCACACCGGAGATCCGGAAGCGGCGCATGAGCGCTGACGCCTCCCGCAGCGGACGCTCGGGGCCAAGGGTGATCGGGTTCATGATCATCCCGCTCTCGCTGCGCTTGACCCGGTCCACTTCGGCGGCCTGCCGCTCGACCGACATGTTCTTGTGGATGACGCCGATCCCGCCGGCCCGTGCCATGGCAATGGCCATGTCGGCCTCGGTGACGGTATCCATGGCGGCGGAGATGAGCGGGATGTTGAGCGGGATCTTGCGGGTCAGGCGGGTGACAACGGAGACGTCCCGGGGATGGACGGTCGAATGCCTGGGCAGCAGCAGGACGTCGTCGAAGGTCAGCCCGGGTGTGGGACGGACCCGGCTCATTGCGGGGCTACCCGATGCGCGACGGCCCCCCGGCGCCCCTGAGGGGCCGCGAGAGGGCCGGAAATCATGAATGCCATCCCCAACACTAGAGCGCCGGTGCGGCGAAATCAAGCGCGGCTGGCCGTCCGCCGCCAGATAAAATAGACCGGGATGCCCAGCGCCACGATCACCAGCCCGGCCGTGGTGTAAAGCGGTTTCTCGACCAGCAGGACCACCGACAGGAAGAGCAGCGCAACAAGGTACAGTCCTGGGACGACCGGATAGCCGAACGCCTTGACCGGACGGGGCAGGTCGGCCCGGATCCGGCGGAGCCGGAACAGCGCCATGATCGTGAGGGCGTAGAAGATGAGCTGGGCAAAGATCAC
Source organism: uncultured Gemmatimonadales bacterium (assembly GCA_966249295.1). GTDB lineage: Bacteria > Gemmatimonadota > Gemmatimonadetes > Gemmatimonadales > GWC2-71-9 > CAMLHP01. The sequence goes on along the minus strand of CBINCZ010000195.1, from coordinate 25 downwards.
GTAGTCCAGCAGCTGGTTGTAGGTC
>CBINCZ010000194.1:0-5438 GCA_966249295.1 uncultured Gemmatimonadales bacterium | reverse complement strand
ATGTGGTGGTGAGATCTGAGAGCTGAAGGCTTGAGGCTTAAGGCTTAAGGCTTAAGGCTTAAGGCTTAAGACTTAGCGAACTTACTGCCTTTAGCCTTTAGCCTTTAGCCTTGAGCGTTTCGCCTTCAGCCCCTCGGGTGGAATTGCTTATGCACCGACCTCAGGTACTCCCGGTCAACATGCGTGTAGATCTGGGTAGTGGAGAGGTCGGCGTGGCCCAGCATTTCCTGCACGGCACGGAGGTCGGCGCCGCCTTCGAGCAGGTGGGTGGCAAAGCTATGGCGCAGGGTGTGGGGCGTGACCCGCTTCCGGATACCCGCGCGCTCAACGGCCTTCTTGACGATTCCCCAGGCGCCCACCCGTGACAATGGCTCTCCGCGCGCGTTCAGGATGACCCGGTTCTCGGAGGCGCCCCGGTCAAGTTCCGGCCGGACCTGGTGCAGGTAGACCGACACGACACCGATCATGGTGCGGCCGAGTGGGACCAGTCGCTCCTTGGAGCCTTTTCCCAGAACGCGGACCAGCTGCTCCGGCAGAATCAGGTCGTTCAGGCGAAGTCCGCAGAGTTCGGAGACGCGCAGGCCGGCGCCATAGGCCAGTTCCAGCAGCGCTCGGTCGCGCCACGCAAGCCGGTCATCCGATGGCGGTGAGGTGAGCAGCGCCTCCACCTCGCTGACCGACAGCGTCTCCGGCAATGTCCGCCATCGCTGCGGCCCTTCCAGCCGGTCGCTTGGATCACTCTTGAGCATGCCCTCGCCGACCAGGAAACCGAAATAGGTGCGGATGGCGGAAATGGCGCGGCGGATTGACGCGGGGCTGAGCCCGAGGTCCTTGAGCAGGAAAATGTGATCGCGCAGCAGCGCGCGGCTGAATCCGGCGGGTTCCCGGACACCCTTGGACAGGGCGAATTCGCCCAGTCGCCGCACGTCACGCGCGTATGCCTCGACGGTGTTGGGGCTGTGCCCGGCCTCGAGCCCGAGGTAGTCCCGGAACCCCTCGATGAGGAAGTCCCGCTCGACCCGCTCACGAAGCTCCGGTGGGCTCACGCCGGCGCAGCTCCGCCGGCACGTACCCTCTCCTCCACTTCCGCAATCTCCGCCGGACTCATTCCCAGGAGTGATGCCGCGTTGCGTACCAGCCGGGAGCGTGATTCCGCCGACCCGGGAGCAGCAAAGGCCACCGTCCACAGTCGTTCGAGCAGGGCGCAGCGCCGTTCCTCGCCAAACTGATTGAGCAATCGCTGGCGAACCCCTCGCCACTCGGCCTCATCGGCTGGTGGTCGTTCGTCCGTATCAGGCAGGTCCCACCTCGCCCGCAACTCGATGCTGATCCGGCGTCGCTCATCGTCCGCGAGGGCCGGATCGGCGTAGGCCACTTCCAACAGTGCCAGCGCGGCCTGCGCCATGGCGTCCGGGGCTGTTGCCGGCAGCGCGTCGGTGCCGGGCACCGCGCGGCGGATGGCCTGCCACAACCGGCTGCCCTGGCGTCGGCGCCGGATAACCGCGAAGGCCACGACCACGACCGCAACAACGGCCAGGATTGCCATTGTGTGGTTCACTCGCCCGAGGATGGTGCTGATGCGGCTCCACTCGGCGCCGATGGCGGCGCCCACGAGCGCGACGGCGCCGTACCAGATCGCCGACGCCAGGGCCATGGGAAGCAGCGCGCGCCAGGGGCCGAGATTGGCGAGACCGGCAAAGGGAGGCACCACCGCGCGAACACCGGGAAGAAACCGGCCGAAGAAGATGCCGAGGATGCCGAAGCGAAGGTACTCGCGTTCAACGACGGCCAGCGCCGTCGGCGAGAGCAGCCGCTGGCCGGTTCGGGTGGCAAAGAGGCGCCGGCCGTAGCGGCGGGCCGCAAAGTAGACGCCCGCGGCGCCGCCGACGTTCGCGACCAGCGTAACCGCATAAACGATGGGAAGCGAGGTAACGCCACGATGCGTGAGGAACGCGCCCAGCGCGACTGCCGTGTCAGCCGGAACCGGTGGCACCACATTCTCCACCGCGGCAAGAAGCGCCAGCACTGCATAGACCGCTGCGGGGGGCAGCGTCGCCAGCCAGTTGAGCAGCGACTCGATCAGATCAGCGCGCCTCCACCGTCACGACGGCCATGACGGCCAGTCCCTCGCCCCGTCCGATGAACCCCATGCCTTCGTTCGACTTGGCCTTGAAGCCGACGCTGCCGCTCTCCAGTCCCAGCGCTTCAGCCACGGCGCCGGCGATGGCGGGCGCGTGGGACGAGAGCCGGGGCGCCTCACAGATGACGATAATGTCGGCCTGGGCCGGCACGAAGCCCCGTTGTCGCACCAGGGTCATGACCTGGCGGAGCAGCTCCATCGAGTCGGCGTCCTTCCACTGCGGATCCGTGTCGGGAAAGAAATCCCCGATACTGCCGGCCGCGACGGCACCGAGCAGCGCGTCGGTGACCGCGTGCGCGACCGCGTCAGCGTCGGAATGACCCGACAGCCCCTGTGCATGCGGAATGCGCTGGCCACCAAGGATGAGGGGACGCCCATCGGCAAACCGATGGGAGTCGTAGCCGATCCCGACCCTCATGCAGCGGCTCCGGCCGTCTCCGTGATGAGGGAATAGTCCTGGCGCCGGCGGCGCGGCGCAAAGCCCGCGTCGGTGATGATGCGCTCGATCTCGTCCAGGGTGGTGCGGTAGGTCGTGCCGGCAGCGGACACCACGTTCTCTTCCATCATCAGGCTGCCGTAGTCATTGGCACCGAAGCGGAGGGCCACCTGCCCCACCTTGTGTCCCATGGTCACCCAGGAGGACTGGATGTTGGGGATGTCCCGGAGGATGATCCGGCTGATGGCCAGGGTGCGCAGGTAGGTGACCGCGTCGGTCTTCTCCATGTGCGACATGCCCGGCGTGCCTTCCGGCTGCAGGGGCCAGCAGATGAACGCGGTGAATCCGCCGGTGCGCTCCTGCACCTGGCGGACCCGGAACAGGTGCTCGATCCGGTCGGCGTTGGATTCGCCCAGGCCGTACATCATGGTGACCGACGTGCGCATGCCCTGGCGGTGCGCCTCTTCCTGCACGCCGAGCCACTCGTCGGTCTGCGCCTTCTTCTTGGCCACCCGCTCCCGAACGGCGTCCACCAGGATCTCGCCACCACCGCCGGGGATGCTGTCGAGCCCGGCCTCGCGCAGCTGGCGGATCACGTCCGGCATCGGAATGCGGAACCGCTCGCTGAAGAAGACCACCTCGGACGGCGAAAATCCGTGGATATGGATCGGGTGGTTGGCCTTGATGTAGCGCATCAGGTCCAGGTACCACTCGAACGGGATGTACGGATTGTGCCCGCCCTGGATGAGGATCTGCACCCCGCCGATGGCCTTGCACTCGTCGATCTTGGCGCCGATTTCCTCGTAACTCAGGACGTAGCCTTCGCCGTCCTTCGGCCGCCGATAGAACGCGCAGAACTGGCAGTCCGCCACGCAGACGTTGGTGTAGTTGATGTTCCGGTCGATGATATAGGTGACGACCGGGTCCGGGTGCAGCCGCCAGCGCTCCTGGTCGGCCAACCGGCCGAGTTCGAGCAGCGGCGCGCGCTCGTAGAGCTCGAGGTACTCGCGAAATTCCGGTGACGAGCGATCAACGGTGTCCATGGCGATCAATCAGGCTGCAGTGATGAACGAGAGCGAACCATCAGGCACCAGCCCATCCTGCGCCAGCCGGCGGAAGAAGTCGGTGAGCCCGGCGAGATGACGATACGACAACGCGTAGTCGAGATCGCCGAAGTAGGCACGGCAGGTCTGCTCCGGCACGCCGGTGACTTCGGCTGCTTCAGCCGCGAGCAGCTCGAGGTGCGACAGCCCCCACGCGCGCGATTCCAGCAGGCGGCCATGCATCCGTTGCACGTCCGGGAGCGGCACCGACCTCCGCGCCGCCCACACCGCGAACACGAACGGCAGGCCGGTCCATTGCTTCCAGGCCAGGCCGAGATCGGTGAAGTACGGATAGGTGGCCCGGTCGGCCAGCAGGAGAGCTGCATCGCCGATCACCAGCACCGCGTCGTGGGGAAAACCCGCGAGCGACGTGAGGTCGGCGGCCTCGGCGCGCACGGTGGCGACATGGGGACGGATACCCCAGCGATGGCGGCAGAGGAGCTCGAGCAGCAGTACCGACGTGCGGCTCGAGGCCGTGAGCAGGATGGTACCGTGGTCGAGGTCGGTCACGGGGCGGCGGCTGAACAGCGCCACGCTGTGCACCGGCCCGTCGCAGGTGATGGCCAGGTCGGGCAGCAGGTGATAGAGCGCCGCGTTGCGGGCGTACTCGACCGCCGACACCACGCTTACGTCGAGTTCACCCGCGGCAAGCAGGTCGTTCAGCTCGCTCGCCGTGCCGCTCACCATGTCGGCACCCGGTTCCACGACGCCCCGCACCATGGCGCCGTAGACGGGATAGCAGTTGATCCAGGGGATCCGCCCCAGCCTCATGCGGCGTGCACCACCGGCAGCGAGCGGCGCGCCCGCTCCGGGGGCGCCAGGTCGTCAAAGTTGTCGCGCAGCGACTCGTAGAGGCTGTTCCGCTCCACCGGCCGGCGGCCCGCGCCGATAATCAGCTGGACGAGGTCATAGTACGACATGCCACGGTCCGTGCGGGCGCCGGCGTCATGGTAGATGCGCTCGAAGACCACCGTGCCCTCGACGTCATCGCAGCCGAAGTTGAGCGCGATCTGCGAGAGGAATGGCGTCACCATCGGCCAGTGGGTCTTCATGTGGGGGATGTTGTCGAGGAAGAGCCGTCCCACCGCGATGGCCTTGAGGTCCTCGAAACCGGTCGTCGCGGTACCGACGCGATGAAGCTCCTCACCCAGCTCATTGTTATCCGGGTGATACGCCAGCGGGATGTAGGTCAGGAAGCCGCCCGTCTCGTCCTGCAGCCGGCGCAGGGCATCGAGGTGCTCCACCCGGTCGCGCGCCGTTTCCACGTGGCCATAGAGCATGGTGCAGTTGGTAGGAATGCCCAGCTGGTGCGCCTCCCGGTGCACCCTGATCCACTCCTCACCCGTCAGCTTGCGCTCCGCAATGGTGGCGCGAACAGCGGTGCTGAAGACTTCCGCCCCGCCGCCCGGGAGGCTGGTCAGCCCAGCGTCCTTCAGCGCCGCGAGTACCTCGCGCGTGCCGGTGCGCTCGATGCGCGCAAGATGGGCAATCTCCACCGCCGTGAGGGCCTTGATGTGCACCTCGGGATGGCGCTCCTTGAGCCCCCGCAGCATGTCCGTGTAGTACGACAGCCGGAGCTTGGGATGCAATCCACCCACGATGTGAAACTCGCGCGTCGGCGCGCCCCGAGCCTGCTCGGCCTCGTGAAACACTTCCTCCAGCGACCGGGTGTAGTGGCCCTCTTCCTTCGGCATCCGCGCAAAAGAGCAGAACGTGCACGTATTCCGGAGGATGCAGACGTTGGTGGGATTGATGTGCT
>CBINCZ010000193.1:0-5461 GCA_966249295.1 uncultured Gemmatimonadales bacterium | reverse complement strand
CAGCCATCGCACGGTGGCCGTGTCCTTGAGGAAGGCAATCACCGCGTCGGCATCAGCCAGGTTGTTCGCGAAGCGGAACTTTCCGGGGCTGCCCCACGACCCGCGGTAGTTGAAGGTGATCGCCATCCATCCGGCGCGGCGAACGGCCTGGGCGAGATCGAGATTCTTTTCGTTTCCGGGAAGGCCATGGAGCAGGATGAACACCGGGTGCGGTCCGGGGCCGGCGGCGACGTAGGCCACGCCGTTGATCTTCACGCCGCCCGACGGAATGTGCAGTACCTCCATCCGAGCCGGATGCAGCGAGTCGCGGGGCGGGTCAGCGACGACGGCCGCCGGCACCTGAGCCGAGAGTGGGAGGGCGGCACACGCGATGCCGGCGAGGACGATCAGGATCCGCATGGGGACATGCCTCCGAAATTCGGCGGGTTGCCGGACAATTCTACCGGTCAGCGCGCCGGCCGCCAGTGAGTTCCACGAGCACCGGCCCCTTCTTGCGGGAATGCCATCCGGGCCCCACATTCGGCCCACTAAGGTCCCATCTCCGCTGTCCAGGAGCACCGCATGTCCGCTGCCACCCGCGTCGGCGTCGGCGCCGCCGTGTTCAGCACCTGGAATTCTGACGCGCCGCCCGCTCCCTAGGCGATGGCACCGGTGTACGGCAATCCGCTGGAAGGCCTGAGCGCCGCCCTCTCCGATCGCTATCGGGTCGAGCACGAGCTCGGTCCCGGTGGCATGGCCACGGTGTACCTCGCCCACGACCTGCGGCACGACCGCAAGGTGGCCCTCAAGGTGCTCCGCCCCGAGCTCGCCGCCGCCATCGGCGCCGAGCGCTTCCTCGCCGAGATCCGCACCACGGCCAACCTGCAGCATCCGCATATCCTGGGGTTGATTGATTCAGGAGTGGCTGCGGTCGAGCGGCGTGGGTCGGGGGTCGCGTGTCGCCCCCCCCCCCCTCCCCCCTCGACTCTCGTCTCTCCTCTACTACGTCATGCCCTTCATCGAGGGCGAGTCGCTCCGCGACCGCCTCCGGCGCGAGAAGCAGCTGCCGGTCGGCGACACCCTGCAGATCGCCACCCAGGTGGCCAGCGCCCTCGACTATGCCCACGGCCGCGGCGTCATTCATCGCGACATCAAGCCGGAAAACATCCTGCTCCATGGTGGGCACGCAATGGTGGCCGATTTCGGCATCGCGCTCGCGTTGTCCCGGAGCGACGGCACCACTCGACTGACCGAGACCGGCCTGAGCCTGGGCACCCCGCAGTACATGGCGCCGGAGCAGGCGATGGGAGAGCGGGAGATCACGCCGAGAGCGGACATCTACGCGCTGGGATGCACGGTCTACGAGATGCTGACCGGCGAGCCGCCCTTTGTCGCTCCCACGCCGCAGGCGATCGTCGCCCGGATCATGACCGAGGAGCCAAGGGCAATCATCGCCCAGCGGCGCACCGTGCCGCCCGGAGTGGAAGCCGCCGTGTTCAAGGCGCTGGAGCGGCTGGCGGCCGACCGGTTCTCCACGGCCAGGGAATTCGCCGACGCGCTCCAGGGGCTTCACGATGCCGGGGCCACGTTGCGCACACCGCCCAGGGCGAGGCGGTCGGCCCAACGCGGAGCGATTGCTGTCGGCCTCCTCAGTCTCATGACGATTCTGTTGGCCGCGGGCTGGTGGCGCACAGCGCACCGGCCGCCGCCGCCGCCACCAGTCACCCGGTTCGAGTCCGATGCGCCTCCGGGGGCAACCCTCACCGGTGGAGCTGGTCAGAAGGTCGCGGTGTCACCCGACGGGCGATCGATTGCGTTCGTTGGCTCGGCCACGCGCCTGTATGTCCGTCATCTCGATGCGCTCGATCCCATTCTCTACGCCAACGCGCATCCGGCGGGGCCCGCGCTTCGTTTCTCGTCAGACGGCAACTGGCTCGCATACTGGGACCGCGGGCCCAGGAAGATCTGGGTCGGCCCGGGCAGCGCGGGCGCGGAGCCAACGCCATTGGTGACGTACGACGTATTGGGAGAAGTCGTTTCCTTCTCCACCGAGCTGATCTACCTCTACAGGAACGCGTTCTGGAGCGTCCCGGCGGGCGGTGGCACACCGCGCATGCTTGTCAGCGCTGACACGGCACTCGATGTGAGGTGGAAAGGCGCGATCCTGCTACCCGATGGCAGGACACTCGTCTTCAGTGCGTTGCCGGTCGAACCCGGCGCCCCGCCACAACTCGCCCTCGCCTCGGTCGACGGTGGGGCGGCACGCACGCTGCTGGAAACAGAGGCGGTTGGCGTCGTGGGATATGCTGATGGCATACTGCTGTACAACGCCGAACCGAACAAGCTCATGGCGGTGCGGCTGGATCTCACGCGCCGCAGGATCGTCGGCGTGCCGGTGGAAGTTGCCAATCACGTCTCCCCCTCCGCAGTGGCCATGAGCGCCACCGGCACCCTCGCGTACCTGACCATCGATACGGCAGCCGCGAAGGTGGAGGTGATCGACGAGCGGGGCGACGTCATCTTCAGCCTGCCCGAAACTCATCGATACCTCGACGCCGCCCCATCTCCCGATGGCGAGCGCATTGCCGTAGTCATTGAAGAGAAGGACCAGGACGACATCTGGCTGTACGGTGTGACGTCGCGCCTGCTCACGAGGCTCACGCAGACCGGGGCCTGGAATCCGGTGTGGACCCCCGACGGCAAGCGCATTGCGTTCACATCGCGCGCGGGGGCGCTCTGGATGCCGGCTGACGGCAATGGCCCGGCGGAGCCCGTTCCCGGCATGTCAGGTCTCGGGCGAGTGTGGAGTCAACAGATCTCGCCGGACGGCAAGTACGCCATCATTCGCACTTGGGAGCGCAATAGCGATGCAGTGGGCACGCCGATAGTCTTCGCCGTTCCGCTCGCGGGAGGCGTCCCGATACCGCTCCTCCAGGGAGCAGAGAATCCCCAGACCTACAGCGTCTCGCCGAATGGCAGATGGATCGCGTATGAGTCGCGCGAGACCGGTGCCCATGAGGTGTACATCAGCCCCTTTCCCGCGGGCCCCGGGAAAGTGCAGGTGTCCGCGGGCGGCGGCGACTCGGCGTTCTGGTCGCCGGACGGGCGGAAGGTCTATTATCGCGGCCGCGGCGCATTCTACGCGGCAACGCTCGACCTCAGCGGCGCCATGCCGCGCGTGGCCCGATCCGACGTGCTTTTCCCCAACCGGGACCTCGACGGCAACCGGATCGGATCGTATGCCGTCCACCCGAATGGGAAATACTTCGTGGTGACGCATCCGACGGGCGGTCCCACACGACTCGTCATTGTCACGGGCTGGATGACCGAGGTGCGCGCCAAGCTTGCGGGGAAGTAAGCGTCGAGCGTCCAGGGACTAGGGTCTAGGGTCTAGGGTCTAGGGTCCAGGGAGGCGAAGGTAAGAGCTCTCAGCTCCCAGCTCTCAGGTTTCAGCTCATGGCTCATAGCTCATAGCTCGCAGCTCAAAGGACCCCACGTGAACCTGATTTTCGGCATCGTCGTGACGGCGCTCTCATGGGTGGCCTGCTGGGAGCTTTCCTCCCTGACAGGACTCAACCTGTACGTTCCTATGGCACTCGCATGGGCGCTATGGGCCGCCGTTTACAGCAAGCGGCGCGAACTGGTGCGGTATGAACGGGTCTTTCCCCTCGAGCCCATCGCCCTGTTCGTGAGCATTCTCCTGGCCTGGCCCTTTGCGCTGCCATGGTTCCTCCGCCTGGAGCGCAAGGCGCGCTTGGGCCAGCTGCAACCGTCGCCACGCCCCAGCCGGACCAAATACGTCCTGCTCGCCGTCGCGGTGGCGGGATCCGTCGCGGTCTTTGGCGGCATGACGCTCATGAAGCACAGCGGCCTCTTCGCACCGCTCATCGTGCTGCAGCAGGCGTTCGCCCATGAGCGTGCGATGAACATGAACCTCAGCGGCGGCGAGCTGACGCTTTCCATCCCCAACAGTCCCATCGCTCCCACCGACACGGCTGCCCGCCACCTGGAGGCTTACCGCCTGGCCGCCATCGCGGCGCAGGCGCTCGATACCTTCCCGACCATCAGTGGCATCGGCGTCCGGTACATGCATGTCGGTGGAACGGCGGGGCTAACGATTACAAGGTCGGAAGACAGCTACTACTGGTCGATGGCGGAACTCCGCGCGTCGCCGTAAGATCGAGCTGTCTTTCCACCAGCCAGCCCAAGGAGCACATCTTGTTCCTCCGCCGCAGTCTCACAGCGCTCCTGTTGCTCGGGACCGCCGGCCCTCTCTCGGCGCAAGTGGCCGCTCTTCCTCCGCAGGAGCTGCATGACCGCCTGGTGGCCGTACTGAAGTCGGCGGCGCCGACCGGCTGGGTGGCCGGTGACACCATGATTTCGTGGTACGAAGGTCCCAAGCTCGTTCACGTGATTAACCGTGAGCCAGATCTTGTCTCGGAGGGCATGCTCAGGGGTGACGGGATGGCGGGTACCGCGGAGGTGCACTTGCGTGGCACGATACCGGTCACCGCCACCGTGCGTTGGGTTCGCCCTGATTCCGCGCCCAGAATACTGCGATTCCACACGGAGGGAGACTCGCTATATCTCGATGGAACCGAGCACGCTGCGTGGCCCGTCCCAATGGCGCCGTGGGCTATTGCTGACTATGGCATGGAAGATCTTGCGGTGCCGGCCGCGATGAGCGTGGCTCCGTCGAGCCGGCAGGCCGTACTCCTCGTCTACCGCCCATACGCGGCCCATTGGGATACGGTGGCCGTGACTGTGCGCCGCCCCGTGGCTGATGGAATGTTCCTCGAACTTCGTAACCCCGACGGAAAACGCGAATGGTGGCTGCTCGGCGCAGAGGGCGCGCTCCTGCAGATCCAGCGTGAAGGACAGGATTTCGAGCGTCGGACGCTCGAGATGAGCGCATTGATGGCGGAATACCAGCGGCTCATGCCCCTGGCCCCGCGCTGAACCGATGACAACAGTATTGCGGAGCTAGGGGCGACGCATGCATCGCCCCTAGCTCCGCCGCGATGAGCCGAGCCGTCCAGCGTCCAGCCGTCCAGCCGCCTAGCTGTCCACCACCTCCGCCACCCGCTGCCGCTTCGGGTCATCCGGCGCATCCGCCAGATAGTCCCGCGCGATCTCCCGGGCCGACATGTCGGGATGCCAGCCCTTGATGTCGGGATCAGCGCCGCAGCGCATCAACGACTCCACCACCGGCACCCACGCATTGCCCACCGCGATGTTCAGCACCGGCGAATCCCAGATAAGCGTGTTCACGTTGAACCCGCGTGACGCCATGTATTCCATCACGGCCGAGCGCCCATTCAGCATCGCGACAAAGAAGGCCTGCAGGAGCACCTCTTCGTCGCTCGGATCTGGATGCATCGGGAACCCGCGCTGGCCGGCAATATCGAATTCGGGGCGCAGGCGCCGAGCGGCGGCCGTGGGCTTGCCATCGGCGCCGAGCGAACGTCGCACGCCGTCCACA
>CBINCZ010000192.1:0-5465 GCA_966249295.1 uncultured Gemmatimonadales bacterium | reverse complement strand
GGCGGCCCGCGGCATCGCATGGCCATTCGCCGATGACGGGCGGACATCGTAGGGGCGGCCCGCGGGCCGCCCCTACTCGTTAATCCGCGATTCGCGTCCCGCGACCCGCGTTTCGATCGCTCCCACCGGACATTCCTGTACGATCCCCCCATCCACCGGTGACCAGGTCTGCTCTGGCGAGATCGCCACGGCCTTGCTGCCTTCCATCTTGAACAGCGCAGGCGCGCGCTCGACGCAGAGCCCGCAGCCAATGCATACCTGCGGATTGACGCTGAGGTGCACGGCGGCGCGGGGATGGACGCCGGGCGCGAGGTCGGCGAGCGGGCCGTTCACGCTGTCCAGCGCCTCCAGCGTGGCACGCTTGCCCTCGGCGATCAGCGCCTCCGTGTGCCGGAAGGAAAACATCGGCACGTTGGCCACTTCCGGTGCGACCAGCAGCACGGGCGGCCCCTCCCAGGTGCGGAGTGACGTGGCCAGCTGGGACTGCATCATGATTTCGAGCGCACGAATGTAGGTGGCGGCGAACCCGTCGGTATCCGTCGGTGAGCGTTCCACGCCGGGTGCGGTGAGGGCCACCGCAATGATGGGGTTGGTGCTGAGCGACGTGGCGATGCGGACCGGCAGGTTGTCCACCACCGCGCCGTCGATGTAGAACCGGTTCCCGATCTGGCGGGGCGGGAAGATGCCGGGCAGGGCACAGGATGCGAACACGGCGTCCGCGAGCCCCGTCGTGCGGGTCCCGGGCAGCCCGAAGAAAAGTTGCCGTCCCGAATGCAGGTCCACCGTGTTCACCAGCAGGCGCCGGCGGAGCGCCTCGAACGTCACCTCGCCCACCAGGCTCGTCACCAGCTCATCCAGCGGTTCCGAGCGGTAGATGGCGGGACTCCGCATCCGCTTGAATGCCATGTCGTAGTGGGCCACCCGGAACACGTTGCGCCGCTTGACGTGCAGTGCACGCGCCGCCATCTCGCGGGTCGGCATCCCGCTGGCCCAGGTGGCGCCGATCAGCGCGCCCATGCTGGTGCCGATGACGAGTTGCGGCTCGATGTTGCGCTGCTCCAGGGCGCGCAGCACGCCGATATGCGCCAGCCCCTTGAGGCCGCCGCCGCCCAGCACCAGCGTCACCGGCTGTGCCGTCATCCGCTTGCTCCACCATGATGATGAGGGCTTATTTGGGGCGCTCGCATGGCGCTTCACGACCGGCGCCATCATCCCGAATCTAATCGGCCGGGGAATGTCCCTCTCGCGACCCAGATCTCCCCTCTACGACCGGCTGCGCCGGGATCGCTTCTTCCAGTTTGGCCTCGCACTGGTGGTGCTGGTGCTCCTCGCCGCCATTTTCGCGCCGCTGCTGGCGCCGCACGATCCCTACTCGGGCGACCTCCGCAACGCCTACCTGCAGCACCCGGGGGCGCACTACCTGCTGGGCACCGATACGCAGGGGCGTGACGTCCTGAGCCGGGTCCTCTCTGGCGCCCGCATCTCGGTGAGCGTCGGCGTCATCTCGCAGGTAGTCGCCATCCTGCTCGGCGTCACCATGGGGCTGCTGGCCGGCTATTACGGCCGCTGGGTGGATGCCATCGTCATGCGGCTCGCCGACATCACGCTGGCCTTCCCGACGCTGCTGCTGCTCATTGCGGTGGCCGCGGCGGTCAAGCCCTCGCTGCCGGTGATCTTCGTGGTGATCGGCGCGGTAGGCTGGGCCGCCATGGCGCGCATCGTCCGGAGCCAGGTGCTGGCGCTCAAGCATACCGAATTTGTCATCGCCGCCCAGGCACTCGGCTCGCGCGACTGGCGTATCCTGCTCAAGCACCTGCTGCCCAACGTGCGCGCGCAGGTCATCATCGTCGCGACCCTCGGGATCGGCGGCGCCATCATGGCCGAGGCGGCGCTCTCGTTTGTGGGCCTGGGCGCCCAGCCGCCCACCCCGAGCTGGGGCGCCATGGTGGCCGACGGGCGCGACCTGCTGCGTACCGCTCCCTGGGTTTCCTTTGCGCCGGGCATCGCCATCGGATTGGCGGTGCTGGGCTTCAACGTTGTGGGGGAAGTGTTGCGCGAAATCTTTGATCCGCGGCTCCGGAGCGAGCGATGACCCCGGCGCAGTGGGACCCGCGGGCGCTCCGCGAGGCGGAATTTTCCGAGCTGGGCGAGACCATCTACCTGAACAGCGCCAGCACCGGGCCCTTGCCGGAACGGTCACGCCGAGCGCTGGAAATCTTCAACAAGCGGCGGGGCGCGCCGCATCTCCTGCCGGACGAGGAAGTGTTCGCGATGCTCGACCACTCGCGTGCGCTCATTGCCCGGCTGCTGAATGCGAGTCCGGAAGAGATCGCCCTGACGGTCAACACTACCTTCGGCCTTAACCTCGCCGCCATGGGGCTGCCGCTCGGGGCAGGGGACGTCGTGGTGTTTTCCGACCGGGAATTTCCCGCCAATGCCTATCCTTGGCTTTCGCTCGCTGAACGCGGCGTCGTGATCGAGCGACTGCCGGTGCTGGCGTCGGGCTGGCCCGACGAAGACCGACTGGTCGAGCGGATGCATGACCCGCAGGTGAAAGTTGTCGCCGTATCGCTGGTACAATTCAGCAACGGCTACGCGGTGGACCTCGCCCGGCTCTCGGCCGAGTCGAGAGCTACCGACACCTGGCTGGTGGTGGATGGCATCCAGGGCGTGGGACAGCTGCCGCTGGACCTCAAGCAGACGCCGGTGGATGTGCTGGCGGTGGGTGGGCAGAAATGGCTGCTCGGGCCGTGGGGGACGGGCTTCGCATATGTGCGGCGCGAACTGCTCTCGTCGTTGCGCCCGCCCCTGATCGACTGGATGGCGTACGAGGGCACCGACGACTTCACCCGGCTCACGGATTATCAGTCCGCCCTGCGTGACAACGCCCGGCGCTACGAGCTGATCACGCTTCCGTACCAGGATTTTGACGCGTTCAACCGGTCGCTCGAGCTGGTGCTGGAACATGGGGTGCCCGCCATCGCCCGGCACGCGCGTGCCCTGCAGGAGCCGCTGATCCAGTGGGCCCGGGAGCATGAGGTGCGCATCGTCTCGCCGCTGGACCGGCACCGGTCGGCCGTGGTGTGTGTTGCGCCCGAGGATGCCCGGGCCAGCTACGACGCGCTGCGCGAGGCGGGCGTCATCGCCAGCTTCCGCGAAGGCGCCATCCGCCTCGCCCCACACCTGTTCAACTCGATGGATGAGATGGAGAGGGTGGTGGAAGTGATGGGCGTGGGGCTTAAGGCATAAGGCGTAAGGCATAAGGCATAAGGCTTAAGGCGTAAGGCTTAAGGCGTAAGGCATGAGGCTTAAGGCATGAGGCTTGAAGTGGAGGACTTACGGCTTGAGGCCTGTGACGTTATGACTTACGACGTATGACCTCCTAAGCCCTGAGCCTTATGCCCTAAGCCCCAGGAACCATGTCCTCCTTCACCGAAACCCTCTCCTCCGGCTACAGCTTCCCCGACCCCGCCATCACGCTGGGTGCGGCCATCGAGAATGGCACCACCTATCCCGAGCCCAAGGTCCGGATTCCCCTCGCCATGCTGAATCGCCACGGTCTTGTTGCGGGCGCGACGGGCACGGGCAAGACCCGGACACTGCAACTGATGGCGGAGCAGCTATCGAACGCCGGCGTGCCGGTCTTCATCTCCGACATCAAGGGCGACCTCCAGGGCCTCGCGGTGCCGGGCGAAAGCAACGACCGGATCACTTCGCGGGCGGAGGACATCGGCTACCAGTGGAAACCGGCGGGATCGCCGGTGGAGTTCGTGAGTCTCTCGGGCGAGCTGGGCGCCCAGCTCCGCGCCACCGTGAGCAGCTTTGGCCCGCTGCTGCTGGCCAAGGTGCTGGACCTCAACGAAACCCAGGCGAGCGTGCTCGCCATGGTCTTCAAGTACTGTGACGATCACGGCCTGCTCCTGCTCGACTTCAGTGACCTGCGCGCGGTGCTGCAGTTCCTGACTTCGGACGAAGCGAAGGGCGAGCTGCGGGAGTACGGCGCGCTCTCTCGCGCCAGCGTGGGCGTGCTGCTGCGGAAGATGGTGCAGCTGGAAGAGCAGGGCGCCGAGCGGTTCTTCGGCGAACCGGAGTTCGACGTACACGACCTGCTGGCGACGGCGCCCGATGGCCGGGGGATCATCACCTGCCTCGAAGTGGCCGACATCCAGGACAAGCCGGCGCTGTACTCCACGTTCATGATGTGGCTGCTGGCCCAGCTCTATCACACGATGCCGGAGGAAGGCGACCTCCCCAAGCCCAAGCTCGCGTTCTTCTTCGATGAAGCACACCTGCTGTTCGATGACGCACCCAAGGCGTTCCTCGACCAGGTGGAGCAGGTGGTGCGGCTTATCCGTTCCAAGGGCGTCGGCATCTTCTTCGTTACGCAGACACCAAAGGACGTCCCCTCCGACGTGCTGGCCCAGTTGGGCAACCGGGTGCAGCACGCCCTCCGAGCGCACACGCCGGACGATGAAGCCGCGCTCCGGGCGACGGCCCGCACATACCCCAAGACCGAGTTCTATGACCTGGAAGAGACGCTGACCACACTGGGCACCGGCGAGGCGGTGGTGAGCGGGCTCAATCCGAAGGGCGTGCCGACCCCGGTGGTGGCCTGCCGTCTCATCCCGCCGGCTGCGCGCATGGACACGCTCACGCCGGACGAGTTCAAGGCGGAGCTCTCGCAATCCGACCTGATGCGGGAGTACGGAACCCCGGTGGACCGGGAAAGCGCGCGGGAGATGCTGGAAAAGCGGGTCGAGAGTCAAGGGTCGAGGGTCGAGAAGGATCGGTCGACCGTTGACCGTCGGCCGTCGACCTCGCGCAGCCGCAAGCCGACTCGTGACACCGCCGTACAAACCACCACCAAGCGCGTTCTGGGCGCCCTCGGCACGTCAGTGGGCCGCGCGGTGGGTAACGCCCTGGTGCGCGGAGTCCTCGGCGCCCTCGGCGTTCGCACCACGACGCGGCGGACGACGAGGACACGGAGCTGGTTCTGATGATGGTCGTATGACATGTGACGTAGGTCGTACGACTTACGACTTACGTCTTACGTCCCGTATCTCCACCACCCGCTCCGTCCTTACCTCCGCTCCTGTCTCCTCATCCCTGATCACCACCATCACCTCATGCAGGCCGGGCTTGAGCTTGGAGAGATCAAGTGTGAGCTGCACGTGGGTGTCAGGGCGGTCCGCCTCCCGGCTGAACTCGATGGCCACTCGGCCTTCGTCTCGCTTACCCCATTCGCGCAGTGAGATCGTGGTGCGATAGGACCGCCCCGGCGTGCGGCCGTAGAGCTCGTAGTAGATCGGGACCGGTTCGCCCGGGCGATACGCGCCGGTCACGTTAACCATGAACGGGTCGCCGTTGTTTTCCCACAGTACGCCACCACGTTCCACGCCCAGCACGACATCGCTGATGCTGAACGCCGAGGGCTGGACGACCACGTTCCCCCACTCGGCGGCGCT
>CBINCZ010000191.1:0-5467 GCA_966249295.1 uncultured Gemmatimonadales bacterium | reverse complement strand
GCCGCGGCCTATGACAGGTTGCCCAGCCGGATTCGCGCACTTCGCCGGCGACGCGCGGCGGCCGGCCCCTCCGCATCCGAAGCCGACGGGGCGTGAGCTGCCTCACCGAAGCAACGGACCCGGCGTCTAACGTTGCATCGGTTCCACGATCCTGTTGTATATTCGCAGCGACACGCGCAGTCTCCGCGGTACGGGCATGGCACGCGCGCCGCACCTGTATCTTTGGGCGCACGAATTTTGCTCTGCGAGGCGCGCATCCGGACACTGGCAGGGAGAATCAGATCGCGTGACAGAAGCAACGGCAGTGCTCGTACCCCACCGGCAGGGCCCGCTGGGTGATCTCCGCGAGGTGATCTCCGACATCCGGGCATTCCGTGAGCTGATGTTCGAGTTCGCCCGTCGCGATATCCGGATCCGCTACAAGCAGGCCGTCATGGGTTTCGGCTGGGCCATCTTCATGCCCATCCTGATCGTCATTTCCGGCGTACTGATCCGGGTGGCGATGGGGCAGGCCTCCGGCACCGGCGTCGGTCACGCTGACATCGCCGGGATTGCGCTGAAGGGCGTGGGGTGGGCGTTTTTTGCCGGCGCGGTCACCTTCGGCACCACGGTCCTCACCGCCAACCACAACCTGATCGCCAAGGTCTACTTCCCTCGCGAGGTGCTGCCGCTCGCGGCCATCCTGGCCCAGACCTTCGATACCGGCATCGGGCTGGTGGCGCTGCTGCTGCTGCTCCCCTTCCTCGGCGTGACGTTGCATACCTCGCTGCTCTGGGCCCCGCTGCTGCTGGCCCTGCTGTGGCTGCTCACCGCCGCCGTGGTGATGTTCCTGAGCTGCGCCAACCTGTTCTTCCGCGACGTGAAGTACATCGTCCAGGTGGTGCTGACGTTCGGTATCCTCTTCACCCCGGTGTTCTACGAGCCGGCCATGATGGGGCCCAAGGGCGGCGTGCTCATGTGGGCCAATCCGCTCACGCCGGTGCTCGAGGGGCTCAGGCTCTCGGTGGTCCAGGGGCACAACCTGCTGCAGCCGCTGACCACCATGACGAAGCAGGGCGTCGAGGTGACGGCGTGGCATCCGTGGGCACTGCTCTACACCGCGGCGTGGGCGCTTGGCGGCCTGTTCATCGCCGTGGTGATCTTCCATCGCACGCAGCCGGCCTTCGCTGAAAATGTCTGATATCGAACCTGGCATCGAGTTCGACCGCGTCTGGAAAAAGTTCCAGCGGGGCGAGCGCCACGACAGCCTGCGGGACCTGATCCCGGCCACGTTCAAGCGCCTCACCGGCCGCGGCATTGCGCGCACCGAACTGGGCCACGATCAGTTCTGGGCCGTGCGGGACGTGAGCTTCCAGGTGCGCCCCGGCGACGTGCTGGGGATCATCGGCCGCAACGGCGCCGGGAAGTCCACCATCCTCAAGACGCTGATCAAGATCCTCCCGCCGACGCTGGGCCGGGTCGAGGTGCGCGGCCGCGTCGGCGCGCTGATCGAGATTGCCGCCGGGTTCCACCAGGACCTGACCGGACGGGAAAATGTGTTCCTGCAGGGCGCCATCATGGGGATGCCCAAGTCGCTCATCCGGCAGCGGTTCGACGACATCGTGGAATTCGCCGGGATTGCGCCCTTCATTGACACGCCGGTCAAGCGCTACTCCAGCGGCATGAACGCGCGGCTCGGCTTTGCCATCGCGGCGCATCTCTCACCCGACGTGCTCATCATCGACGAAGTGCTGGCGGTGGGCGACTTCGAGTTCCAGCAGCGCGCCTTTGGCCGGATGAAGGACCTGGCCAGCAGCGGCATCCCGGTCGTGGTGGTGTCCCACCAGCTCGACCGGATCGCCGAGCTCTGCACCAAGGCCATCCTGATGGAGCGCGGCGAGGTCAAGTTTGCCGGCCCGACCACTGAAGCGATCCAGCGCTACCTCGCCGTGGAGCAGTCCGCCAGCGATCCCGACAGCCCGGTGGTGCTGGAGGACATCCGGATCCAGGGCACCGAGGAAGTGCGCTCCGGCAGTACCGTGCGAGTGACGGTCAGCGGCCGGGTGCGCGCCGATCGTGCCAGCGGCCGCGAGATCGTGGTGCTGACGCTGCGCAGCCTGGAGGACGGTCGCCTGCTCTCGGCCGTCACCACCGACCACGGGCGGGTCACCCTGCCCCGCTCCGGGCCCTTCGAACTGCAGTTCGAGCTGGAGATGAACGTGCCGGCGGGGCTCTACGGGCTCGACTCAAGCGTGCGCATCAAGGAACACCGCGGCGATATCGCCACGGGCCCTGGCGCGCACCTGCAGGTACTCAAGGGCCGCCCCTTCGAAGGCCTGGTCCAGACCAACGCGCAGGTTTCCCTTCTTTCCCCGGCGTCCGGCCACGCGGCCGAGCCGCTGGTTTCTTCCCGCTCAGGATCTGCCTGAATGCCATCAAGTGATATCACCTGCCTTGTGACCGGCGGTGCCGGTTTCATAGGCTCGCACATCGTGCGCCGCCTGCTGGACGATGGGCGCCGCGTCACCGTCATTGACAACCTGAGCACCGGCTCGCGCGACAACCTCACCGACGTGATGGACCGGATCACGTTCATGGAAGGCGACATCCGGAACAGCGCCGACTGTGACCGCGCCTGCCGCGAGGTGGACACGGTGTTTCATGTGGCGGCACTGCCCAGCGTCCCCCGCTCCATCAAGGACCCGGTCGCCTGCAATGACCACAACGTCAACGGTACCATGCAGGTCCTCGAAGCGGCGCGCCGAGCCGGCGCGAGGCGGGTGGTCTACTCGAGTTCGAGCTCGGTGTATGGCGACACAGCGGTGTTGCCCAAGGTGGAGACGATGGAGCCGCTCTGCCGCTCTCCCTATGCCACGGCCAAGCTCGCGGGCGAGCAATATGTGCTGGCATATGCCCGCGCCGGGCTGCTTGAGGGTGTCGCACTCCGCTACTTCAATGTGTTCGGGCCGAGACAGAGTCCCACCAGTGCATACGCAGCGGTGATCCCGGTGTTCCTGAATGCAGCGAAAACGGGCGAAACTGCGACAGTTTTTGGTGATGGGGATCAGACGCGCGATTTCACCTTTGTCGCTAACGTGGTGGACGCGAACATGCTGGCCGCCTTCGGGCCGGCGGAGCGTGTCAACGGATGGGTGACGAATGCCGGCGCTGGGAGCCGCATCTCGCTGAACCAGCTGCTGGACCTGGTGGAATCGATCACTGGCCGCAAGGTGAAACGGACCTATGGTCCGCCCCGCGCCGGCGATGTGCGTGACTCGCAGGCGAGCCTCGACCGCGCGGCCCAGGTGCTTGGCTACCGGCCATCGGTGAACGTCGAGGAGGGTCTTCGCCGGACGTGGGAGTGGTTCAGCAGCTAGGCGTACCCTTTCGCAGTGCCGCGGTTGTCACACCTTCTCCTTAGCATATCCGGTTCAGTCACCCATATCCGTCCAGCGTCATCCATCGCTCCCCCAGCGGTGGATGCGGCTGCGCGGGCCCCGAACCAAGGAGTGTGCGTGAGCAGACGAACCGTCGGCCAGCGCAATACCGGCAACGCATGGAAGTCGCGCTTCGTGCGCGCCAGCCTGCTGACCGATCCCCGTTATGTCCTCTGGCGCCTGCGGCGGCGGTTCGGCCGTGGCCGCCGTCCGGTACTGAATCCCTTGTCCCTGGTGCCGTCGCGCCCCCGGGCCAGCGCTGCCGGCGATCTCGCCCAGCTCGATGTGGACCTGGTCTACACCTGGGTGCATGGGCAGGATCCCGCACATCGCGAACTGCGCAATGCGTGGGCGCGGCGTTACGGCCTGGATCCAGTGGTCTTCAATCCCGACGTCCGCTATGTGGAGCACGACGAACTGCGCTACTCACTTCGTTCAGCGGAGCGGTTCGTTCCCTGGGTGAGGAAGATCCACATCGTGACGCCCGGCCAGACGCCGAGCTGGCTCAATGCCGCCCACCCGAAGATCAACATGGTGCACCAGGACAGCATCATGGCCAATCCCGGCTGGGCGCCAGTGTTCAACTCGCTCGCCATCGAGGCGCAGCTGCATCGGATCCCCGGGCTCGCCGAACATTTCATCTATTGCAACGACGACATGTTCTTCGGCCAGCCCTGCCTCAAGACCGACTTCTTCGCGCCCGTCCCGGGCCCGTCACCGCGTCGCATCGGCATGCGGGTCATGCTGTCGGAACGGGATGATGACTGGATCGTGCCGTGGCAGAGTGTAGCGGAGGATCGGCTGGCCCGGCTCTGGATGGCGCAGTGGAACAACGTGAAGTTTGCGCTCGAAGTGCGCCGTCCCTGGCGCAAGGTCCGGAAGCTCACCAACCACCAGGCCCAGAGCATGACGCGCTCGGCGCTGCGTGAGGCGTCGGAGCGCCTGCACCGCGACTGGGAGCGGACCTGCGCCAGCAAGTTCCGGGACCCCGACGACCTCGAGTTCCTGGCCGTGGCGCGCTACCTGAGCCTGGCCAACGGCACCGCCGTGCGGGGCTACCTGCCGCACCAGGTGTTCGCCAGTGAGCGCCAGCTGATCGCGCTCGACTGGGCCTCGCTGCCGTCACTCTTCTGCGTCAATGATGGCGCTGACGCTGATGGCGACCAAACGAGGGAATTGGAACGCCTGTTCCCGACTCCGTCGAGCTTCGAGCTCCCGGTGCCGGCTCAGGACCTGGCGGCCGCCGCGCGGTAGCTCTTCATGCGGCCGCGGTACGTGGCCTCTTCCTCCAGGCGCGGCAGCCACACTGAGACCGGCGAGCCAAGCCGCGCCAGCCAGTACCGCATTCTCGCCGTGGTGTACTGACGCCAGAGCCAGCTTGGCACTCCCGCCAGCTCGAAGCGGCCCTTCACCGGCTTCTCGCTCCGGTACTGGGTCATGCCCAGTCCCTCGAAATAGCCGCGCAGGTAACGCACGGTCTGCCGCGTGGCCGGCAGGAGGTGCTCGACCGGGGCGTCGGGCACCCACCAGCCCGTGCAGCCGGCGTTGAGCATGCGGGCCATGAATGCGATTTCCTCACCACCCACCATGCCCTTCCTGACCCGGCCCAGCACCGGATCGACCCGGTGCTGGCGGGCCAGGTCGAGCCGAAAGGCCATGTTGGCACCGTAGGGCATTTTCGGGGGAAGCGGCTCGAGTGGAAACTCGCTGGGTCCCAGTTCGCGGACGGCAAAGGCGCTGGCCACCAGCGGAAGGGACTCCACCAGCCAGGCGGGCGGCTTGCCAAGGAATCGTGCCCGGATGGGGCCACCGAAGACACCGGCCTCCGGATGCGCCCTGAAGGCGGCGCGATAGCCGTCCAGCCATCCCGGCCCCACCAGCACATCGTCATCGATGAAGAGGAGATGGCTGCCCGACCCCTCGTCGAGCGCCCGATTCCTGGCGTGGGAGATCCCCTGCTCATCCTCACGGACCGTCTTGAGGGGCAACCGGTCGAGGTAGTAGACGTCGCGGTTGATCGGCACGCCGTCGACCGCGATGCGCCACGAGCC
>CBINCZ010000190.1:0-5474 GCA_966249295.1 uncultured Gemmatimonadales bacterium | reverse complement strand
CTATGTCCCACCTTACGCCCTAGGCCTTACGCCCTAGGCCTTACGCCCTACGCCTTCCCCACACCACCCACACTCCACCACCGTCCCCACCCGTTCCGCGCGCCCCTCTTCCGTCACCACCCACTCCCGCACCTGCCAGGGAGGGTCGTGGCGCACGTGCTGGGTGTGGCCGCAATCCAGCTCGGCCACCCAGTCTCCTTCGTCATCCTGGTGAAAGCCCATGATTCGGCGTTCCATCACCGGTGATCGGCGCCATCCATGCGCGTCGCAGCCGGGGCGCCGCGCACAAAGCCGATGTAGTCCGTGGGGCGCGGCACCGCGCCGCCGTCGCGAAGGAGCAAGGCGATCTGGCCCCGGTGGTAGGCGCCGTGCAGCGCTACCTGCAGCAGGATGTCGCCGACTTCAGACGTGAAGGCATCGCCGGCGCTGTTGATGTAGTGGACGCTTTCGTCCAGGTCATCCTCGCTGACGACCGCCAGATAGCGTTCGTACTCTTCCCGCACGCGCCCGGCGTGGATGCCGCACTGGAAGAGCGACAGCTCCGGCCAGACCGGGACCTCGGGCTTGGTCCCTTCGATCCGGGCCAGCCAGACCAGTTCGCAGCCGAGGATGTGGGCAAAGAGTTCGCGGGCACGGGCGGGGTTGCCGCCCTCACGGATGGATTCGAGCACATGGGCGTCAGCCCAGGCGAGATGGGCAAAAAGCCGACGGATATGGTCGAGCATACAGGGGGCTCCGGTCTTTCCGGTCAGGGCGCCGGCAAGGGTTCCGGAAACTGGTCCGGCGGCGGCGCCATGTCGTAACCTAAGTCGCGGCCCAGCTTCCCGTATGTGAGCCCCGCCACGATGTCATAGACGGCATGCGCCACGATAGCCGGGTACAGCGTGCCGCTCAGGGCCACCAGTCCATGCAGGAGGAGTGCAATGATTGTCACGATGCCGGCGGTCTTCCATCCCTGCACCGCGTGGCTCACCCCGAACACGATGGCGGCCACCAGCGCCGCTGCCCAGCCGGAGCCGGTGAGCATCCAGAGCAGGGCAAAGAGGACGCCCCGGTAGGTCACCTCCTCGCTCACGCCGGCCGCCACGGCCACCAGAATCCAGAGCTGCCGCTCCCTGCCGTCGGTCGGCATGAACAGCCGGACCGTCGGGTCCCGCTTCTCGACGTTCTTCCGCCAGTGCGGCCGCATGAGCACGATCCCGCCCGTTGCCAGGACGGCGGCAAGGAGCCATGCAAGCCAGTGTCCCGCCGACGGCCGCCATACTGGTATGTGCTCTACCCGGGCCACCAACAGCGAGATGACCAGGAAGATCACCAGCTGGACGATGACGTTGGCAAAGTGCCGGGCTCGCGGGGCCGACGCGCGCCGTGCAACATGCCCGCGCGACCGCCACGCTGCCCAGGGAATGAGCAGGCCGAAGAAGCCGATATGAAACCAGCCAGCCAGCGAAATGGGCGGCTCCGTCTCAGGCCGGCGCGAGGCCGAAGCGATCGCCGGCCAGCCGCTCGGCTTCGTCCAGTGATTTCACGATCACGGCCGGCTCCGCCGCACGCCAGAACGGGTCGCTCATGCCGCCGATCCCGGACACGACGCTGTCGTCGTATTCCTCGAACTGAACGGCAAAGAATCCATCGGGTCGCTGGTGGATTACCGCGCGGTGCAGGCTGTCGGGCGAGACGATCGTGCGCTTGAAGTCGGTCATGGTCACTCTCCTGCTCTTACGGCGGGGTCCTGCGTGACATAAGTTCGATACGTATCATCCTTCGTGAGGAACGTATGGCACTGCTGACCTGGATTATTGTCGGCCTCGTTGCCGGATTGCTTGCCAGCTACGCGGTCGGTGGAATCGGCTACGGCCTGCTCGGCGATCTCATCGTCGGCATGCTCGGCGCCGTGATTGGTGGCTATCTCTTCAATGCGTTCGGCGTGACATCGCCCACCGGCGGCCTCCTCGGCGCCATCATCGTGGCCTTCATCGGCGCCGTGGTGCTCCTGCTGCTGGTCCGGGCGCTGAGGCCGAGGAGACTGTAGAGGGTCGCGAGTCTCGGGTCGCGGGTCGTGGGTCTCGTGACCCGCGACTCGCGACTCATGACCCAAAATGCTACTTCAATCCATCCCCCGCCATCCCCGTAACCTTACCCAGATGCTAAATCGTTACCTGACAATCATTTCTCTTGCCATGGCATTGCCTGCCGTGCTGCCTGCCCAGGCCACGATCGCCGTCATTCCCCGTCCGGCCCACGTCACCATGGGCCAGGGAATGTTCCATATCGAGCGAGGGACGGAGATCCGGGTGCTCCATTCGGGGCGGCATATCGGCGAGCAATTGGCGGATTATCTCGAGCCGGCGATGGGATGGCGGCTGCCGGTACGAGTGGGTGGGACGCCGTCCGGCTCGGAGCTGGTGTTCATTCGCGACTCCAGTCTCCATTCCCTGGGGACAGAGGGCTACCGGCTCAGCGTCACTGCGCATCGTCTGACGGTGCGTGCGCCGGAGACGGCGGGACTCTTCTACGGCATCCAGACCATTCGCCAGCTCCTGCCGACCGACATCTTCCGTGATGCGCCGGTGGACAGCACCGACTGGAGCATGCCGGCGGTGACGATCGAGGACCAGCCAAGATTTCGCTGGCGCGGGGCGCACCTGGATGTGGTGCGGCACTTCATGCCCAAGGAGTTCGTCAAGAAGTACATCGACCTCCTGGCGCTCCACAAGATGAATTCCTTCCACTGGCATCTCACCGATGACCAGGGATGGCGGATCGAGATCAAGAAGTACCCGAAGCTCACCGAAGTCGGTGCGTGGCGGAAGGAGACGATGGTTCCGCCGTATCCTCGGAACCGCGCCGAGATGAAGTTCGACAGCACACCGACCGGCGGGTTCTACACCCAGGACGACATACGTGAGATCGTGGCCTACGCGGCGGACCGGCACATCAACGTGGTGCCGGAAATCGAGATGCCGGGCCACGCGGTGGCGGCCATCGCGGCTTACCCGGAGCTCGGGCTGACGGGCGACACCACCACAGTGGCAACCTACTGGGGCGTCTTCAGCAACATCCTCAATCCCACCGATGCCACGGTGAAAGTTTTCCAGGACGTGCTCATCGAGGTGATGGAGCTCTTTCCCAGCAAGTTCATCCATGTGGGTGGTGACGAGGCCGACAAGGCACTCTGGAAGGCGAGCCCGGAAATCCAGGCGCGCATCAAGCAGCTTGGGCTCACGAATGAGGCAGAGCTGCAACGCTGGTTCATCCAGCCGATGGACCAGGTCCTCAGCGCGCACGGCCGACGGCTGATCGGCTGGGACGAGATCCTGGAAGGCGGGCTCGCACCTGGTGCTACCGTGATGTCGTGGCGCGGTGTCGCGGGCGGCGTCGCTGCCGCGCGGGCGGGGCACGACGTGGTGATTGCGCCGACGAGCCACACCTATCTCGACTATTACCAGTCGCAGGACCGGGCGAACGAACCGATCGCCATCGGCGGCTTCCTGCCGATGGATACGGTGTACGCCTTTGACCCCTACCCCGGGTCCCTCGAGCCGCAGTACCGCAAGCACATCCTCGGCGCGCAGGTGCAGCTCTGGACCGAGTACATCCCGACGCCCAAGCAGGCCGAGTACATGGCCTATCCGCGGACGTCAGCGTTCAGCGAGGTGGTGTGGACGCCCAAGGATGAGCGGGACTACGGGGATTTCTTGAGACGGCTGAAGGTGCATGAGAAAAGGCTGGATGCGCTGGACGTGAACTACAGGCGGGAAGTCGGGAAGGCGGGAAGGCGGGAAGGCGGGATGACGGGAAGGCGGGAAGGCGCGGCTCGTTGAGTCGCGTCATTGCGAGCGACCCGATTGCTTCGTCGCCCTCTTCGAGGGCTCATCGCAATGACATGCGAGGGGCAGCTTCGCCTTCAGCCTTCAGCCTTAAGCCTTATTCCTTCAGCTCCCTCACCCACACATTCCGATACCGCACCAGATTCCCATGATCCTGCAGCGAGAGTGGCAGCTTGTCGGGATGCGCCTTGTAGGGTGGGCGGGCCTTGTGCGCCGTGGGACCGGTGAGCACCACGTGGTCCTGCACCAGCACACCATTATGGAAAACGGTGACCACGGCGGGGCGCTCGAGTGAGCCGTCGCCCTTGAACGTCGGCGCATGGAAGATGATGTCGTACGACTGCCACTCGCCCGGCTTCCGGCTGGCGTTCACGAGCGGCGGATACTGGCCATAGACCGACGCCGCCTGGCCATCGGCATAGGTAGGATTGTCGTACGAATCGAGTACCTGCACTTCATACTTGTCCATCAAGTACACGCCGCTGTTGCCGCGCTCCTGGCCCTCTCCCCTGGGCGGCGTGGGGGCTGCCCATTCGATGTGAAGCTGCACGCTGCCGAAGCCCTGTGCCGTGTGGATGGCGCCCGTGCCCGGCTTCACCTCCATGTAGCCGTCGCGCACGGTCCATTGCGCCGGGCCACCATCCTCGGAGCGCCACCCCGACAGATCCTTCCCGTCGAAGAGTACCACGGCATCGGATGGCGCCGGCACCGGCGCGCCGGCGGGACCGGGTCTCACGATCGGTGGCCGGGGCCGGGTGCTGTCGGTCGGTGGCCAGGGGATGTCGGGCACCTGCTGGGCGGAGAGCGGCATGAGGGGAAGAATGAAGCCGACCACGGCCAGCGCCAACTGACGGTTCATTGTGGGAGTCCTCGGTGGGGATTCACAGGGCATGGCAGGCGGTGGCATACTTCAGCATCCCCGCCAACGGAGCCATGCATGGCCAGTTCGTTCGATGCGCCGTCGCCGCGACGCGCGTTCCTTGGAAAAGTAGCAGGCAGCGCCGCCGTGCTTGCCGCCGCCAGCGCCATTCCCGCCGAGGTGCGTGCGCTGGGTGCGCCGAGCGCATTGCCGATCCCGCCCGGTGACTGGGACATGAGCTGGCTGGACCGGATCACCGGTGATCATCGCCAGGTGTTTGACTGTCCCGAGATCGGCGACGCCACGGCATTGCACCAGATGCGGACCTGGCTCGCGGGCTTCAAGGAAGTCTACGGCACCACCGACGCCGACATGCACGGCGTCCTGGTGATCCGCCATCAGGCCATTCCCATGATCGCCAACGACGCCATGTGGGCCAGGTATCACATCGGCAAGCAGTATGACCTGAAGGATCCGGCGAGCGGCAAGCCCGCCGAGCGGAACCCGTTTCTCAACGCCAACGTGAAGGAGGGCGACGCGCACTCGCTGCTCTGGCCCGATGGCGGGCTCGATACGCTCGTGAAGCGGGGCCAGACCGTGCTAGCGTGCAACATGGCGCTGCGGTTCATGTCGGGGAAGCTGGCCCGGGCCGAAAAGCTGGAGCCGCAGGCAGTGTATGATGACCTCCGCGCCAACCTGGTGCCTGGTGTGACGCTCATGCC
This sequence comes from uncultured Gemmatimonadales bacterium, assembly GCA_966249295.1. GTDB lineage: Bacteria > Gemmatimonadota > Gemmatimonadetes > Gemmatimonadales > GWC2-71-9 > CAMLHP01. The sequence goes on along the minus strand of CBINCZ010000190.1, from coordinate 63 downwards.
GTCGGGGATCTTCGCGGTGACGCGGGCGCAGGAAGCGGGATGCAGGCTGATGTACGCGGGGTG
>CBINCZ010000189.1:0-5490 GCA_966249295.1 uncultured Gemmatimonadales bacterium | reverse complement strand
GAATGCGCTGTCGGAGCGGCTGGAAGTGCTGGTGGACGTGGACGGCCAGCGGCATCACATGTCGTTTGCCCGGGGTCACACCACCAAGAAGCTCTCAGTGCTGGGCAAGGTCCGCACGACCGGCACCACGGTGCGGTTCAAGCCCGACCCCGAAATCTTCAACACGCTCGAATTCCATTATGACACCCTGGCTGACCGGCTGCGCCAGCTGTCGTTCCTGAACAAGGGTGTGAAGATCACGCTCAAGGATGAGCGCGAGGGCGGCCAGGAGAACGTGTTCTACGCCAAGGGCGGCCTGGTCGAGTTCGTCCAGTTCCTGAACCGGAACCGGAAGACGCTGCATCCCAAGCCGGTGCATTTCAGCACCGAAAAGGACGACGTGGAAGTGGACCTCGCCCTGCAGTACGATGACGGGTTCAACGAGAACACCTTCACCTTCGTCAACAACATCAACACCCACGAGGGCGGCACCCACCTCACGGGCTTCCGCGCGGCGCTGACCCGTACGGTCAATGACCTCGCCAAGAAGTCGGGCGCGCTCAAGAAGGAGAACTTCACCCTCACCGGCGACGACATCCGGGAAGGGCTCACCTGTGTGCTCCACGTCAAGGTGCGGGAGCCGCAGTTCGAGGGGCAGACCAAGACCAAGCTGGGCAACTCCGAGGTCGAGGGCATTGTCCGCCAGGTGGTGAATGAGCACCTCGGTTCCTACCTCGAGGAGCATCCACCCGTGCTTCGCGCCATCGTGGAGAAGGCGGTCGCCGCGGCGCGGGCGCGTGAGGCTGCCCGCAAGGCGCGTGACCTGGTCCGCAAGAAGTCGGGCCTCGAGAGCGCGGTGCTCCCGGGCAAGCTGGCCGACTGCTCCATCAACGACCCGGCGCTGAGCGAACTGTACCTGGTCGAGGGCGACTCGGCCGGCGGCAGCGCCAAGCAGGGCCGTGACCGGCAGTTCCAGGCCATCCTGCCGCTCCGGGGCAAGATCCTCAACGTCGAGAAGGCGCGCATCGACCGGATCCTCGGCAACGAGGAAATCCGCTCCATGATCACGGCCATCGGCACCGGTGTGCGGGACGACTTCAAGCTGGAGGATGCGCGCTACCACAAGGTCATCATCATGACCGACGCCGATGTGGACGGCGCCCACATCCGGACCCTGCTCCTCACGTTTTTCTTCCGCCAGATGCAGGAGCTGATCGAGGCGGGCTACGTGTACATCGCCCAGCCGCCCCTCTACCGGGTGGCCCGCGGCAAGGAAGAGTTCTACGCGTACACCGAAGAGGAGCGCGACGAGTTCGTGAAGCGGCTCGCGGGCCCCGAGGGCAAGGGCAACGTGGTCATCCAGCGCTACAAGGGCTTGGGCGAGATGAATCCCGACCAGCTCTGGAAGACCACCATGAACCCGGAGACGCGCACCGTCCTGCGGGTCACCATGGAGGACGCGGTCGAGGCCTCCAATCTCTTCGATGAGTTGATGGGCGACGCGGTCGAGCCCCGGCGGGTGTTCATCGAGAAGAACGCCAAGTACGTGTCCAATCTGGACGTGTGACGAGCAAAGGGTCAACGGTTTACAGTCGACTGTCGACTGCAGGCCGTTGACCTTTCCTGATCGCTGGTCATCCCGACGCCTTCCCCGTATCTTCAGCCAGTCCCGTAAATACCTCGTCAGCCCGCACGGGGGCCGCCCTTGTCGGACGCTGAATCCTCGCTGGCCGCCGCGCTGAGCGGCCGCTACCGCATCGACCGGGTGCTCGGTGCGGGTGGCATGGCCACGGTCTATCTGGCGCATGATCTCAAGCACGACCGCCCGGTGGCGCTCAAGGTCCTCAAACCGGAGCTCGCCCACGCGCTGGGCCCGGAGCGCTTCGAACGGGAAATCAAGCTCGCCGCCCGGCTGCAGCATCCGCATATTCTGACGGTTTTGGATTCAGGCAGAGTGGAAGTTGAGAGTCCAGAGCCGAGAGCTGAGGAGAAAAGTTCAGCTCTTGGCTCTCAGCGCTCAGCCCTCTATTTCACCATGCCCTACGTCGAGGGGGAATCCCTCCGCGACCGCCTCACCCGCGAGAAGCAGTTGCCAGTCGAGGACGCGGTGCGGATCGCTCGCGAAGCCGCCCAGGCGCTACAGTACGCCCATGAGCATGGCGTCATTCATCGCGACATCAAGCCCGAAAACCTGCTCCTCACGAGGGACGGCAGCACGCTGGTGGCCGACTTCGGCATCGCGAGGGCACTGGGTGGCGCGGGCGGCGAGACGCTCACCGCAACCGGCGCGAGCATCGGTACGCCGGCCTATATGAGCCCGGAGCAGGCATCCGGCGAGCATGACCTGGATGCCCGGACCGATCTTTTCTCGCTGGCCATTGTCCTGTACGAGATGCTGGCCGGTGAAACCCCGTTCGCGGCGGCGACGGCACAAGCCACCATCGCCCGGCGGTTTGTCGACACACCCAGGCCGCTGCGCGTCCTGCGGCCAGCCGTACCGCTTCCGGTGGAGGCGGCGGTGGCGCGGGCGCTGGAACGGACACCGGCGGACCGCCATGCCAGCATCCGGCAGTTTGCGGACGCACTGGGCGCATCAACGACGGCACCGGCAACGGCGATTACGCCGGCGCCGGTCTCCCGACCGCGCCTGTCGAGGGCGGCGACGCTGGGTATTGGCATCCTGCTCGGTCTGGGCGTGTTGTTCGCCTGGCGGCAGCACGCGGGCGGCGCGGACGCACCGAGCGGCCTGCGACGCATCGCCGTGCTGCCCTTCGAGAACCTGGGCGACTCGGCGGATGCCTATTTTGCCGACGGCATCACCGATGCGGTGCGCGGCAAGCTGTCCTCGGTACCGGGCCTCATGGTCATCGCCCCTGCCAGTTCCAACGAATATCGGGGTACCACCAGGAGCATGCGGGATGTCGCACGGGACCTGGGGGTGGACTATCTCCTCCAGGGCAAGGTGCGATGGTCGAAGTCGGCCGGCAGCATGAGCCGCGTGCAGGTCAGCCCCACGCTCGTGGCCTCGGCCACGCAATCGGTCGCCTGGCAGCAACCCTTCGACGCCGAACTGAGCGACGTCTTCCAGGTGCAGGCGGCCATCGCCGACCAGGTGGCGAATGCTCTCCAGGTTGTCGTCGGCGACAGTGCCCGGCAGGAAATCGAGCGGCCGCCAACGGACAACCTCGCGGCCTATGACGCCTACCTGCGAGGCAAGGCACTCGGCGGCGACATGACGTCAACAGCGCCAGTGGAGATCCTCCGCGCCATCACGTATCTGGAGCAGGCGGTGGCGCTCGACAGCACATTTGCCCTGGCGTGGGCGGAGCTTTCGATCGCCCAGGCCACCATCTACCTCTTTAACGATCCCGTGCCCGGGCGACTGGAAGTCGCCCGCTCAGCGGTTGCGCGCGCCCTGCGGCTGGCGCCCACCCTGGCGGAAGCGTGGCTTGCCCAGGGCCGCTACTTCTACGTCCAGCGGGATGAACGCCAGAGCCTCGCAGCCTACCGGAGTGGACTCGCCGCCGCGCCACGCAATGTCGAGCTCCAGGCAAACGCGGCGGTTTCCGAGCTGAGCCTCGGCGACATTGATTCCGCGATCGTTCACCTGCGACAGGCGGCGATGCTGGATCCGCGGTCGCTGACGGTGGCCCGGCGGCTTGGCAGTGCCTTGCGCTGGGCTCGCCGTCTTCCCGAGGCGGCCGCTGAACTCGACCGCGGCCTTCAGCTCGCGCCCAACAATATCCCGATGCGCTCAAGCAGGGTCATGGTAGAGCTTGCTCGTGGCGACCTCGCGGCTGCCCGGGCGGTGGTCGCCGCAGCGCCACCGGAGGTGGATCCAATCGCGCTGATTACCAATCTTTCAGCCTTCGGCGATCTCTACTGGGTGCTGGACGATGCGCAGCAGAGGATCCTGCTGCGGCTCACGCCGGCCGCATTCGCCGATGATCGGCCGACCTGGGCCCTGGCACTGGCGGAGACGTGGTGGATGCGGGGAGACCGCGCCAAGGCTGCGGCGTACGCGGACACCGCCGCCCGGCTCTACACGGAGCGGCTTCGCGTCAACCCGGAAGACGGGCAGTCGTTCATGCTCCTTGGCGTCGCACTGGCATACGCGGGCCGGAGGGAGGATGCGTTCCAGAGCATCGAACGCGGCCGTGCCCTGACCACGGACGCGAGTGGCGCGGGAATCCTCGGATATTTCGGGCATCAGCGTGCCCGCATCTACGTCATCACCGGCGATTACGAGCGAGCCCTGGACGAGCTCGAACGCCTGCTCGCCATGCCCTACGATCTTACCCCGGGCTGGCTCAGGATTGATCCCAATTTCGCGCCGCTGAAGAGCAATCCGCGCTTCCGGAAACTGGTCGCAGAACGCAGCTAGAGCGGACGCGGGTCACGGGTCACGGGTCGTGGGTTGTGGAATACGAATCTCATGACCCATGACTCATGACTCACGACGCTTTCGTGCTTTCGTGCTTTCGTGTGAACCTGCTACGGAGCCACATGCAGACTCGTATGCCGGCCATGCTACTACTACTCCTGGGTCTGGGTCTGGGCCTGGCTATCCGGCCCATGTCCGCCCAGCAGCCCGGCGCCGATCTCCGCATCTCTGTCATCACCATCGGTCCTGGCGCCGAGGTGTGGGAGCGCTTCGGCCACAACGCCATCATGGTGGAAGACACCATGACCGGCGAGGCGCGCTGGTACAACTACGGCATGTTCGATTTCAACGCCGCCGACTTCTGGCCCCGGTTCCTCAAGGGCGACATGCGCTACTGGATGGCGGGCGGCGATGTGCGGTCGGAGCTCGGCGCCTACATCGAGCGCAATCGCTCGGTCTGGGTCCAGGAGCTGGACCTGACGCCACCCCAGCGGCTCGCGCTCAAGCAGTTCCTCGAATGGAATGTCCTGCCGGAAAACCGCTTCTACCACTACGACTACTACTACGACAACTGCTCCACCCGCGTGCGCGATGCCCTGGACCGGGTGATCGGCGGGGCGATCAAGGCACAGACCGAAGGCCAGGCGACAGCCACGACCTTCCGCGCTGAGACTCGCCGGCTCACGGAGAGCAGTCTCCCCGTGTACATCGGGATCGAACTCGGCCTCGGCCGGCCGACCGACCGCCCGATCTCGCAGTATGAAGAGATGTTCCTGCCGATGGCACTGCGCGACCACCTGCGGCAGGTCACACTGCGCGATTCGACCGGCACCGAACGGCCGCTGGTGAAGGCGGAAGAAACACTCTTCCGCTCCACCGCCGAGCCACCGCCGGCGACGCCACCGCGGTGGTGGCCGTGGTTCCTGCTTGCGGGCATGATTGTGGGGGGAGTGCTGCTGGTCTCGGGACGCGCGCTGGGTACGTCAGGCGCGGCGCGCTGGAGTTTCGGGACTCTGGCCGGCGCCTGGACTCTCTTCGCCGGGCTCTGCGGACTCATGCTCGCGGCGCTCTGGAGCTTCACCCATCACACCGCGGCATACGCGAACGAAAACCTGCTGCAGCTCTGC
>CBINCZ010000188.1:0-5492 GCA_966249295.1 uncultured Gemmatimonadales bacterium | reverse complement strand
GAGTGCATTACGAGATCGCCAGGCTCGATGCCAGCGTGCTCCTTCAGGACCTCGAGGCCGCGTGACAGGATCCCGGCCGCCGTCCCCCGCCACCCGGCGTGCAGCAGAGCCACCACTCGCTTCTCCGGAGCCACGAGGTACACCGGGATGCAGTCCGCCACCGTGACGGTGAGGAGCAGGCCCGGCGTGGCCGTCGCGTGGCCATCCACCCCTTCCAGCTGAACCCACCCGGTCAGGCGATCGTGCCAGACGACGTCGGTCCGGTGCACCTGGGTGCCGAGGACGACCCCGCTGAACCCCGGGATGGCCGAGCGGAATGCGCGCCAGCGGCCCATCACCTCGCCGGCGGGTGCATCAGTCCAGAGCCCCAGATCAAAGCCGCGGCCAGGACCGTCGCCACGAGCGGTGATTCCAGCAGTGACGCCGAACCGCTCGGCCCATTCGTCCAGCTCGAACCTCGGCACGTCGCCGGGGCGCGCCTGCTCGCTCAGCACGGCGACGGCGTCAGGCATCGCGCCGCTCGATGTCCGCACCGAGGGCGCGGAGCCGCTCATCAATCTTCTCGTAGCCCCGCTCGATCTGGCCGATGTTGTGGATGATACTGGTCCCTTCGGCCGCGAGCGCCGCGGTGAGCATCGCCATGCCGGCACGGATATCGGGCGACTCCACCACCCCGCCCTTGAGCGGCGACGGTCCCGCGATGACAGCACGATGAGGATCGCAGAGCACGATCCGCGCTCCCATGCCGATCAGCTTGTCCACGAAGAAGAGCCGGCTCTCGAACATCTTCTCGAAGACCAGCAGCATGCCGGTGCACTGGGTTGCCGCGACGATCGTGGTGGACATGACGTCCGCCGGGAACGCGGGCCACGGTCCATCTTCGAGCTTCGGCACGTGTCCACCCAGGTCGGGACGGACCCGTCGCTCCTGCCCGGGGGCGACATGCAGGCGATTCCCGTCCAGCACGGGGCGGATGCCGAGACGGTCGAAGGCCAGGAGGGTACTGCGGAGATCCTCACCTCGGACCGGTTCGATCGTGATGTCGCCGTTGGTGACAGCGGCGAGCCCGATGAAGCTTCCGATTTCGATGTGATCGGGGCCGATCGAGTACGATGCCCCGCCCAGCGGCCGGCCCCCCTCGATCACGTACACGTTGGAGCCGATCCCCTCGATCTGCGCACCCATTGCCACGAGGCAGCGTGCCAGGTCCTGGACGTGCGGTTCGGCGGCGGCGTTTCGCAGCACGGTGCGGCCGCGCGCCAGCGTCGCCGCCATCAGTGCATTCTCGGAGCCGGTTACGCTCGGCTCATCGAGGAAGATGTCCCGCCCGACCAGCCCCTTGGGCGCCTCCAGTTCGTAGCGCTCACCCAGTTCGACGGTGGCGCCGAGCGCTTCGAGCGCCAGGAAGTGGGTATCGACCCGGCGCCGGCCGATGACGTCACCACCCGGCGGCGGCAGGACGCACTGGCCGAAGCGCGCGACCAGCGGGCCCGCGAGCAGGATGGACGCGCGGATGCGGGCGCACAGCGCCGGATCGAGCGGCTTGGGCCGCACGCCGCGCGCATCCACGCGCAGCTGGTTCGCGCCAGTCCATGCCACGTCGGCGCCGAGATCCGCCAGCAGTGCCAGCATGGTATCGACGTCGCGGATGTGGGGGACGTTATCGAGTTCGACCGGCCCGTCGGCAAGCACGGTGGCGGCCAGGATCGGGAGCGCGGCGTTCTTGTTGCCGGCAGGGCGAATGGCGCCACGCAACTGGCGCCCGCCACGGACGAGAAAATGCGGAGGCATGGCCAAAGCTCGCGACCATCGGGCCCCGGGGTCAAGCGGCGCGTCGCTGGGAAGACCAGCGCGGGTTATGTTTCGGTGGCAGGCCCAACGCCTGACAGGAGGTAATGCGATGCTGATGCTGCAACAGCAGACGGTGCTGACTGTCCCGAATTGGGCCGGCACGGTGACGGCACTGTCGCTGCTGGTGATAGCCCTCTCCGTCCTGGTGCTCACGATCGGCGCGATCCGGCTGGCCATGCGGCTCACGAGCGAGATCGAGGAGCGGCGGACGTTGTTCAATAACCTGAGTCACGATGCGCAGGAAACGATGGAGAGCATCCGCAAGCTGGTGGGCGACGGGGAGCGGATCGCCAATATGGTGCGTGACGAAGCGGGCGCCTTCCTGCGCACCGGCCGACGGCTGCGGAAGAAGGTAAATCGCGGCATCGACCGCATCGAGGCGCGCCTGGTGGACCTGGAGGCACTGTACGACGTGGTCCATGATGAAGTGGAAGAAACGGCGCTCGATGTCGCCACCGGGCTGCGGCGCTTTCGCCGTGGCCGCGGCATCGCGGGCCGCATGACCCGCTTCCTGCTGCGCCGATGAACGGATGGCGGGTACTGGGCGCATTCGTCGTCGTCGGCCTGGTGCTGGCGGCGGCGCCCGCGGCAGCGCATGCCTGGACCCCGGGCACCCACATCTACCTGGGCGAGTCCGTGCTCGCCAACCTGCAGCTGCTGCCGGCGTCGGTCGCCGACCTGCTGCGCGCCTTCCCCTACGATTTCCTCTACGGGAACATCGCGGCGGACTCATCCATCGCCAAGAAGTACGCGCCGGTGGGACGCCACTGCCATTACTGGCATGTCGGCCAGGAAATCCATGACCTGGCCGACACCGACGCGCTGGGCGCCTTCGGGTGGGGCTACCTCTGCCACCTCGCGGCCGACACCGTGGCGCACAATTACTTCGTTCCCCGCCAGCTGGTGCTGACCAGCAGTACGTCGTCCGTGGGGCATTCGTATTGGGAAAGCCGGGTGGAGATTCACGTGGGCGAGCACTATGCGCAGGCGGCGCGGGACCTGATCCGGATGGACCACGACAAGGCCGATGCCCACCTCGATCGCATCATCTCGCCCACGATCTTCAGCGTGCGCACCAATCGCCGGCTCTTCCGCGGGATGGTCCATCTCACCAACACCCCGGGCTGGCAGCGCGGCATGCAGGCCGCTCGCGACCGGAGCCGCTGGGAGCTGAGCGACAGCGACGTGGAACAGCATCTGTCGCGCTCGCTCGATTACATGATGGAATTGCTGGGAAATGACGACGCGACACCGCGCAAGCTCGACCCCTCGGGAGAGCGCCCGCTCAAGGTCGCGAAGGAGATCCGCCGCAACACCCTGCGGGAGTACGGCCGGCGGGCCGCCGACCGGCTGCTGGAGGCAGCCACCGAGCATTACGGGCTGCCGGCGGGGGAGCTGAGGTATTGGCCGGAGATGGAGTTGATAAAGGGGCCTAAGGCCTAGGGCAGAGGGCGTGGAAGGATGCGAGACTCGTGGCTCGCGACCTCTTATGCCCTACGCCATGCGCCTTACGCCCAGTATGAACCGCTCCACCTCCTCCTCACTCGTGTAGCATGCACATCCCGCGCGGACGAGCCCCTGCTCCGCCAGCCCGAGCCGTTTGACAACGGTGCTGGCGTAGAAATCCCCGTCAGAGACAAATACACCTTCGTCTGCCAGGCGCGCCGCGACTTCGCTCGAGGGAAGTTTCCGGACCGTGAATGCCACGGTCGGCGTGCGGCGGGGGCCGCCCGGTGCATGGCCGTACAGACGAACGCCTGGAACCGCTGACAACCCTTCCCACATCCGCCGGAACAGTGCGTCGCCCTGCCGGTGCAGCCAGGCGTACGAGGCCTCGAGCCGCTCTCGCCGGGTGCCGTCGGCGCCACCCAGTTCGGCCATGAAGTTCACGGCGGCCTCGACGCCGGCGATCCCTTCGTGGTTGAGCGTACCGGTCTCGAAACGCTCAGGCACCGTATCAGGCGCCGGTTCCAGCTTCGGCACGTCGAGCTGCTCCGCCAGGTCCTTGCGCACGTAGAGCAGCCCGACATGAGGGCCGTAGAACTTGTACGCCGAGCACGCCAGCAGGTCGGAGCCCATGGCCCGGACATCCACGCGGTCATGCGGCGTAAAATGCACCGCGTCGGTGAAGACCAGCGCCCCCACTGCGTGCGCCATCCCGGTGATGATGGCCGGGTCGGTGATGGTGCCGATTGCGTTTGACGCCGCGCCCACCGCAACCAGGCGGGTGCGGGAACTGAGCATGTCCTGGAGGGCATCGAGGTCGAGCGATCGCCGGTCGGCCGCGAGTGGCGCGGTCCGCAGGGTGATGCCGCGGTCGCGCGCCAGCGCTTGCCACGGCGCCACGTTGGCGTGATGGTCCAGCTCGGTGATGATGACTTCATCGCCCGGGCCCCACTGCCGGCCCAGCGCGCGCGCCACGTGAAACGTGAGCGTGGTCATGTTGGCGCCGAAGGCGATTTCATCAGCGGAGGCGCCCAGGAGATCGGCAGCCGCCTCACGGGCCCGGAGGATCATGGCATCCGTTTCGGCGCTGGTCGGGAAGGCCCAGTGGGTGTTGCCATTCAGGTGCAGGAGATAGTGTCGCACCGCATCGGCGACCGTATCCGGCACCTGGGTGCCGCCGGGCGCGTCAAAGTAGGCGACCGGCTTGCCGGCGATCTCCCGTTCAAAGGCGGGAAACCGGCGACGTACCTGCGCGAGCGAGAGCACTGGCGTGGCTGTGGTCACTTGAGACGCTCCTGCAGCACTGGCTGCACTCCCTTGGGATCAGCCTTCCCCTTGCTCCGCTTCATCACCTGCCCCACAAAGAATCCCATCAGCTTGGTCTCGCCGTTCCGGTAGCGTTCCACCTCTCCGGGATGAGCCGCGAGCACTTCGTCCACCCACTCGGCCAGCGCGTCGGAGTCCTTTACCTGCACGAGGCCAAGCTGGGCCGCGAGCGCGCGAGGGTCGGCATCCTGCACCCGGAGTTCGGTGAAGATCCGCTTGGCGGCCTGAAGGCTGACGGTCCCGTCACGCTCCAGCGCGATGAGGGCTGCGAGCCGCTCGGCGCTTACCGGGAAGCTGCCGGTCTCATTCCAGGCGGTCATGACATCGCCAGTGACCCAGTTGGCGGCCTGGCGCCCCTCGACACCTGCGGCGACCAGTGACTCGTAGTAGTCCGCCAGCGCAGGCTCGCCGCTCACCACGCTTGCGTGGTAGGCCGAGATGCCGTGCTCGGCTTCCAGCCGCGCCCGGCGCGCCTCGGGCAACTCAGGCAATGCCTCGCGCTGCCGCTCGATCCACTCGTCAGCCAGCACCAGTGGCGGCAGGTCCGGATCGGGGAAGTAACGATAGTCGTGGCTCTCTTCCTTGGAACGCATCGGCCGCACCGTCCCGGAGGCTGCGTCGAAGAGCAAGGTCACCTGGCGCACCGGCTCGCCCCGCTCGAGCAGCTCCACCTGGCGGGCGAACTCCGCAATGAGCGCGCGCTCCACGTTGGCGAAGCTGTTCATGTTCTTCACCTCGGTCTTGGTGCCGAACTCGCTCGTGCCGGCGCGACGCACCGAGAGATTGGCGTCAACCCGCAGGCTCCCCTGCTCCATGCTGCAGTCGCTCGCGCCCGAGTAGAGCAGGATCTGCCGCAGCGTGGTGAGCCA
>CBINCZ010000187.1:0-5511 GCA_966249295.1 uncultured Gemmatimonadales bacterium | reverse complement strand
GCCGTCTCAAGGAAATCTGGCGCCGGGAGGTGCAGCCGGTGCAGCCTGCCTGGGACCTCATCATCCGCATCCGGCGCGAGGCCTACGCCGCCGCCTTTGCCGACCTCCGCCGCCAGTTGCTTGGCTGGCGCGACGCGGTGATCGCCGGACGGTGAGCGGTGCCAGCGCTGCGCCTGCTGCCGCGCCTTGCCCTCGCCGGGCTCATTCGCGGCTACCAGCTGGTCATCTCGCCGGCTCTGCCCGCCGCCTGCCGGTTCACGCCCACCTGCTCCCAGTACGCGCTGGAAGCAGTCCGACGCTACGGCGTCTTCAAGGGCTCCTGGCTGGCCGCGCGGCGCCTTGCCAAGTGCCACCCGTTCCACGAGGGTGGCACCGATCCTGTTCCCTGAACCCGTGACCTGACAAGACATGGACCGTCGAGTCATCTGGGCGGTGGCGTTGATGATGCTTGTCGCGCTGCTGCCGATGTTCTTCCGTAAGCAGCAACCAGTGGTCGACGGTCAACGGTCGACGGTCGACACGCAACAGTCGACGGCCAACCGTCAGCCATCGGCGGCTGACAGTCAACAGCCACCGGTCAACAGTCAACCCGTGACCGTCGACCGTCGACCGTCGACCGTTGACAGTGTCCCCGCCGACACCATCGTCGTCTCGTCTCCCCTCTACACTTACCGCTTCTCCACCCGCGGCGCGGCCATGGTAGGGGCCGAGCTGGCCCGCTATGGCAACATGGCGCAGGGTGATTCGGGACGGGTGCAGCTGATCCGCCCGGGTGAGCAGCTCTATGCGCTCGCCATTGCGAGCGGCAGTGATACGATATCGCTCGCCAACTGGAACTTCACCCCCTCGGCTCGGGAGGTGACCGTTGGCGACGCGCCCGCGACGCTCACGTTCACCGGCAGCAACGGCAGCGTCAGCGCGCGGATCACCTACACCTTCCGCGCCTCATACGGCTTCGATGTCGAGGCCCAGGTCGGTGGCGTGGGCGCCAATGGCGGACTCGCCATGATCGGGCTGGGCACCGGGCTCCAGAACACCGAGAAGGACTCGACCCAGAACTTCAGCAAGTACGCCGTCGTGGTGAAGAACAGCGGCGCCGACCGGACCGACTTCCGCTCCCTCGACCCGGGGGAGTCCAAGGTGCTGCCGGGCCCGTTCGAGTGGGCCGCGGTGAAGTCCAAGTACTTCGTGGCCAGTCTCTTTGCCTTTGACAGCAACTCCACGACGGGCCGGCTGAGCGGGGTGACCGCGGCAGCACCGGCCACCGGGCCCAGTCACCCCAACGCGGTGCGGGTCAATGCGACCATGCCGGTGCCGGCGGCCGGCACCTTCCGCTTCAGCGGCTACGTGGGGCCGATGGAGTACGACCAGCTTCGCGCCATCGGCCATGACTTCGATGACGTGAATCCCTACGGCTGGCCTGGCGTCCGGACGGTGATTCGTTTCTTTGCGGTGCCGGTGCGCTGGCTCCTGGTGCAGATGCACAGCCAGCTCAACCTCACGTACGGCGTGGTGCTGATCCTCTTCGGTATCCTGGTGCGGGTGCTGCTGTGGCCGCTCAACCAGAAGGCGATGCGCGCCAACATGCGGATGCAGGAGCTGCAGCCGGAGCTCAAGGCGGCGCAGGAGCGGTACAAGGACAACCCGCAGATGCTGCAGCAGGAGATGTTCCGGCTCTACAAGGAGTACGGCGTCAACCCGATGAGCGGCTGCTGGCCCATGATGCTGCCGATGCCGATCCTCTTTGCGCTCTTCTTCGTGTTCGAGAACGCCATCGAACTCCGGGGCCAGGCCTTTCTCTGGCTGCCTGACCTCGCCCAGCACGATCCCATCTACGTGATACCCGTGCTGATGGGACTCTCGATGTGGGCGGTGAGCAAGGTGGGACAGATGGGGATGCCGCCCAATCCGCAGATGAAGATGATGCTGTACGTCATGCCCATCATGATGACGTTCTTCTTCCTGCGCTTCGCCTCGGGGCTCAATCTCTACTACCTGGTGAGCAACCTCGCCAGCATCCCGCAGCAGTGGATGCTGGGCCAGGAGCGCAAGCGCCGAGCTGCGAGGGCCATTGTGAACGTGAAGACGGAAAGCAGGAAGGGGAGTCGCAAGACGTAAGTCGTATGTCGTACGACTTACGACTTACGTCTTACGACTGCAATGCTTTCCGACCCCATTGCCGCCCTCGCCACGCCGCCCGGCCGATCGGCGCTGGCGGTGGTGCGGCTGGCGGGGCAGGGCGCGTTTGACATCGCGGCGCAGGTGGTGAACGGCTTTCGGCCCGAACCGCGCCTGGCCCAGCTCGCCACCTTCGTCGACGCCACCGGCCACCCGATCGATCGCGGCATCTACATCGTCTTTCCCGCACCCCACAGCTTCAGCGGCGATGACACCGTGGAGTTCACCTGCCACGGCGGCCTCAGCGCGCCGGTCCAGCTGCTCGCCGCACTGCATGCCGCCGGCGCCCGTCCCGCTGCACCTGGGGAATTCACCCGCCGCGCCGTGCTCAACGGTCGCCTGGACCTGCTGCAGGCCGAGGCGGTGGGAGACCTGATCGATGCCACCGCACCGGCGCAGGGCCGGGCCGCCCTGGCCCAGCTCGAGGGCAACCTCTCCCGCCGCATCCAGCAGTTGCGCGAGCAGCTGCTCGAAGTCGAAACTCTCCTGGCATACGACATCGACTTTCCGGGCGAGGACGACGGGCCTGTCGCACCGGAACGGATCCGCGACGCACTGGCTCGCGCGGCCCACCAGGTGGATCGGCTGCTCGCCTCGGCGCCTGCCGGGGAGCGGCTCCGGGAAGGCGCGCTGGTGGTCATCGCCGGCAGGCCCAATGCCGGCAAGTCATCACTTTTCAACGCCCTTCTCGGCAGCGACCGGGCACTGGTAACAGAGATCGCCGGCACCACGCGCGACGCCATCGAGGCGCAGTTGAGCTTTCTCGACTGGCCGGTGCGACTGGTGGACACGGCCGGCCTCCGCAGCACCGAGGACCGGATCGAGGCGATGGGCGTGGAAGTGAGCCGCCGATGGCTCGACGCGGCGGACCTCGTCCTCCTCTGTGTCGAATCCGGCGTCGAGCCCAGCGAAGAAGAACGGGAGCTCCTGGACGCGCGGCCAGCACTGCTGGTCCGGACCAAGTCGGATCTGGTGCCGAGGCCCGGCGGCGTGTCGGCGGTGACGGGGGAAGGCCTCGACCAGCTTCGGCGGGATGTGGCCGAGCGGCTGTTCGGCAGCCGGATGAACCTGGCCGACCTTGAGCCGGGCCTCACCCGGGAGCGGCATCGGACGGCCCTGTCGGTAGCGCAAGCGGAGCTGGAAGCAGCACGGCCGCACCTGCGTCGCGATGGCGACGCGACACTGGCATCACATCACGTTCGCCGGGCAATCCTGGCGCTGGACGAGCTCATCGGCGCCGTGGACATCGAGCAGGTGCTGGACCGGGTGTTCGCGGGGTTTTGTGTTGGGAAGTAGGGCGTAAGGCATAAGGCGTAGGGCTTAAGGCGTAGGGCTTAAGGCGTAGGACGTGGGAGCACTCTCGACCAGCGACCTCCTAAGCCTTAAGCCTTACGCCCTACGCCTCATAACCGGATGCTCCACATCGCTCAGATCCATCTCATCCCACCTCACCCGGATCGGGTCGCGTGCGCGGCCGAGGACGATATGGTTGAAGCGGACGGAGAGGCGCTCCAGCAGGGCGTAGGGACCGAGGTGGAACTCCTGCACCACGCACTCCAGGTCCACCCGCTCGGCGAGGACGTCCTCGATCCGGCCAATCGGCCTGCCACTCGCGTCGTGCACCTTGCAGCCGATCAGCCGCTCGAGGTGCACCTCGCCCGCGCTCATCGGCGGCTCCCGGGAATCCGCTCCACCACGTGCTCGCGCAACCAGTCTTCCAGGACATTCACCCGGGTTTCTTCCACCGCTTCATCCACCGTCACCTCCAGAGTCACGCCGCGCACCCTGGTCCACGGAATACGATAGGACTCGTGATGCACCGGCGCGAGCCGCTGTGCCAGGCGCGACGCCCAGCGACCGATGCGCGCGCCGAGGCGATGGGCCAGGGTCACTGCTCCCACTTCCAGGTAGAGCACCCGTGGCGGCCCGTCTGTTCCGCGCTCGAGAACCAGACCATCTACCTTGCCCATCCTGTTTCCCTGCCGGTCGAGCAGTTGCTTGTCGAGTACGTCACGCACAAGCAGCATGTCAGCCTCCCTTCAGCAAGAGCGGCACCGACACGATCGCAAGCACGAACGCCAGCGCGATGATCAGTGTCACCATCGTGTTGCTGAACCATCCGTTGCCGTAGTCGCGCAGGTAGCGCTTGTCGTTCATGATGACGAGCATCGGGCCTACCACGATCGGCAGCGAGGCGGCACTGAAGACCATCGAGATATTGGTGAGCTTGAGGATGTCGACGCCGGCCAGCACGGGAACGCTGGCCAACGCGATCATCGCCGTGTAGCTGAGACTGAACCGCGCGTCGTCGACCGGCGGAAGGTTCTCGCTCCATTGCCAGCCCAGGCCCTGCGCCAGCATATAGCTCGAGGTGAGCGCTATTTCCTCTGCTGCCCCGAAGCAGGCAATGCCCAGCGCAGCCACGAACAGCGGGAATCCCCAGTCGCCCAGCGCCGTGGTAAGGAGGACCGGCATCTGCTCGTAGCTCTCCACCTTGACGCCGACGGGATGAAAGACCATGCCGGCCACGACCAGGGCGCCGATCGCCACGATGCCGCCGAACCCCATCCCGAAGCCGGCGGTGATGCGATTGATCCTGAGCTGACTTACATCCCAGTGATCCTCGACCGCCCCCGCGGCGTAAAACGCGAAGAGATACGGACTGATGGACGCGCCGAGGATGCTGACGGCCAGGAACCAGTAGTGCGCGGAATCGTGTGACGGCAGGTGGGGCAGGGCGCCGCGAGCCACGTCGCCCAGGGGAGGATGCAGCTGAAACGCACCCACCACGAATGCGAGGGTAACGAGCCCGAGTACCGACACACCTTTTTCAATCAGCCCGAACGTCCCGCGCCAGAGCAGTACCCACACGACGAAGCCAACCGGGATGGCCCACCAGCGATAGCTCACGCCACTCACGAGCTGGAGTGCGATGGCAACCCCGCCCAGTTCGGCAGCAAGGACCAGGAAGGAGACCACGAGCATGATGACGATGGCGACCAGGTAGAACGGGAACCCGAAACGCTCCCGGAGCGCGTCGGCCACGGTGTGCTTGCTGATGGCAGCCAGCCGCCCGGACATCTCCACCAGGAACGCGAGGCACGCGGCGCCCAGCACGAGGGACCAGATGAGCTCAAAACGGAAATCAGCGCCGGCCTGCACGGCGGTGGCGAGCGAGCCGGCCTCGAGGAAACCGCCGATGCCGGTGACGATACCAAGCGCGATTTCAATAAAGCGTTTCATGGGCGTTACGGCTCGGCGGCTCGGCGGCTCGGCGGCTCACGACTCACGACTCACGACTCACGACTCACGACTCACGACTCACGACTCACG